>DAIPLC010000163.1:0-2706 GCA_036769405.1 Acidimicrobiales bacterium | reverse complement strand
TCCTCGTTACCCGAGAGGCACCGAGCTTCCACCCCCGTTATCGCCGCCGCCATAGCCAGAAAGTTCCCACCATTGCTGGCGTCACGAACGGCGGAGGTGGCCACCAACAGCCCCTTGTCCACGTCGTAGCGGTCCATAATGCTCCGGTAGTGGCGCAGCACCTCGAGCGTGCGCTCGATGGCTTCGTCGGTCAGTGCACCGTTGGCGTCGACGCCTTGGCTAAGTCGGGTGATGCGCATCTCTCGAACGAAGTGGATACCGGCGGCATTCGCCACGAGCAGGCGTGTCGAGTTGCTCCCGCAGTCGAGGGCGGCGACGTTAGTCACGGACGGTACAGAGTGTCAGTGGGGGAAGTGAAATCGTCGACGCAACGAGCGCACCTACGGGATCAGCATTGCCGGCCAGGTAGTTGGCGAGGTGCGCATGAAGACACTTCAGTCCCGTTCGCGTCCCGCCCACGCCACCACTCGGTTGTGCGCCGTCGCGTTGCACGGTCGCTGCCTCGCGACGGAGGCGGTAGGCGTCGTGGGTGGCCGCGAGTTCGTCGGGGTCGACCAGCTCCTCAAAACGATGGACCCCACCGGCACCTTCGAGCCGTGACACGTCATCAGTGAGAGCGGGGTCGATGAGCCAGTAGAGCGTGGGCATCGGGGTGCCGTCACGCATGTGTGGTTCATTTTCAATCACCACGGGCTCGCCGCCCATGCGCCGCACAACGACCGCACAACGACCCGACAGCGGTCGTCCGATAAGACCTTCGATAATGGCGATGTCCTCGGGTGAGGCGTCGCGAAAGGTGCTCAACGCCAGAACTCGAGCGTGCGAAGAAAACGACTCACGAAGCCGGTATTCGTCACGACTTTGGTCTGCGTGGTAGCGGTTGTCGCTGAGAGATCGGCGTTGCCCGGATTCACGATTGGCTGAAAGCCAGGGTCGGTACTTCCCGCGTCCGCGCCAGGCAAGACCTGAATGAGACCTTGGTGAGGCAGGACGAGTTGCCACTGCTCACGAGCGAGCGCCAGGGCGGCCGAGCTCGACTTCACCGCGGCAATCTGCTGCTGGAGGGCCTTGGTCTGGTCCTGCACGTGGGCGATTGCCGCGGCGGAAGCCGCTAGTTGGGCTTTCTGTCGAAAGAGAGCTTGGTAGGGAATGCCAACAGCGATGATGAATGCCGCCATCGCAATTGCGACGGGCAGCATCCAACGCTGATCCTTGGCAAAACTACCGTGTGTAACCGACACCCGCTGCTCCCGACAATGCTTGTCCGCCGAGGAATCGTGCCGACTCCCCGAGCTGCTCTTCCAAACGCAACAACTGGTTGTACTTTGCCACACGGTCAGAGCGCGCGGGTGCACCGGTCTTAATCTGACCGGCGTTGAGGGCGACCGCCAGGTCGGCGATGGTCACGTCTTCGGTCTCACCCGAGCGGTGCGAAATGACCGCACTGTACGAGTGGCGTGTGGCCAGACGCACGGCGTCGAGGGTCTCGGTGAGTGTTCCGATCTGGTTCAGCTTCACCAGAATCGAGTTCGCGACACCACGGTCGATGCCCTTTTGCAGCAGGGTTGAGTTCGTAACAAACAGGTCGTCCCCGACGAGCTGAATGCGCTGACCCAGCTTCTCAGTCATCAACTTCCAGCCGTCCCAGTCCTCTTCGGCCATGCCGTCTTCGATGGACACAATCGGGTAGCGGTCACAGAGGTCGACCCAGTAGTCCACCATTTCGGCCGACGAGAGGACGCGGCCTTCACCTTCGAGGTGGTAGTTCCCGTCGCGGTAAATTTCGGAGGTCGCGGGGTCGAGCGCGATAGCGATGTCGCGGCCGGGCTCGCGTCCAGTGGACTTGATGGCCTCCATCAGAATCTTGACGGCCTCTTCGTTGTTCTCGAGGTCGGGAGCGAAGCCACCTTCGTCACCCACGCCGGAGGCGAGGTGGCGAGCGGCCAAGACGGCCTTCAACGCGTGGTAGGTCTCGGTGCCCCAGCGAAGTGCTTCCGAGAAGCTGCTCGCGCCGATGGGCATCACCATGAACTCCTGAAAGTCAATGGAGTTCTTGGCGTGGGCGCCACCGTTAATGACGTTGAGCATCGGTACCGGCAGGACGTGGGCATTCACGCCACCGAGGTACTGGTGCAGCGGGAGGTCGGCCTCCATGGCCGCAGCCTTGGCGACGGCGAGGGAAACAGCGAGAATGGCGTTGGCACCGAGACGACCCTTGTTGGGGGTGCCGTCGAGGTCGATCAGGGCCTGGTCGATCGCACGCTGATCGTCGGCCTCACAGCCTTCGAGCGCGTCGTTGATTTCGGTGTTGACGTAGTTGACGGCCGTCATAACGCCCTTGCCCATCCACACGTCGCCACCGTCACGGAGCTCAACAGCTTCGTGCATGCCGGTCGAGGCACCCGAAGGCGAGGTGGCGCGGCCGTGGGCGCCGGAGGTGAGAAATACTTCGGCTTCGACCGTGGGGTTGCCACGGGAGTCGAGAATCTGACGACCTCGGACTAGTTCAATTGCACTCATCAAGACTCCTTCAGGGGGGATCGGGTCGCCCCCAAGGTTACAACGCCTCGGGGTTCGTAACTGAACTCTCTTCAGTACCTCGCACGAGGTCGGCGAGTTGCTGCACCTGGCGGCGTAAGGCAGCCTCGAGATCCACCCCGCCATCCAAAGCCGTTTCGACAACGGCGAGGAGATCACGCAGTTCAG
>DAIPLC010000035.1:0-11759 GCA_036769405.1 Acidimicrobiales bacterium | reverse complement strand
ACCGTCAGCGATGACGTGGACGTAGACACCGGTTTCGTCAAGGTGACGCATCCGGGCACCGGCGACGTCGGCGATTGCGGTGGCCTGGGGCACACCAATGCCGAGCACACCACGCGAGGTGCAGGCGTTACCGGGGCCGACACCGACGAGGACACCGGCGGCTCCAGTGCGCATCAGGTGCAGGGCAGCCTGGTAGCTGGCGCAACCACCCACGATGACGGGGAGTTCGAATTCACGAATGAACTTCTTGAGGTTCAAGGGCTCGACGGTCTTCGAGACGTGCTCCGCCGAGACGACGGTGCCCTGAATAACCAGAATGTCGAGGCCAGCGTCGAGAATGGTCTGCGACATCCAGGCGGTCTTGGCCGGCGTCACCGCGGCGGAGGTGCGGATGCCGGCGGCCTTCATCTGACGAATACGCTCACCGACCAGCTCGAGCTTGACGGGTTCTAAGTACATCTGCTGCATACGAGCGGTGGCCTTGTCGTCGTCGAGTTCAGCGATTTCTTCGAACAATGGTGTCGGGTCTTCGAAGCGGGTCCACAGACCCTCGAGGTTCAAGACACCGAGACCGCCCAAGCGGCCCATTTCGATGGCCGTGGTGGGCGAAATTGCACCGTCCATGGCCGATCCGAGGACGGGGAGTTCGAACTTGTAGGCGTCAATCTGCCACGAAATGTCGACGTCCTCGGGGTCACGGGTACGACGCGACGGCACGATGGCAATGTCGTCAAAGCCGTACGCCTGACGTGCCGATTTGTAAATGCCGATTTCTACTTCCGCCATGGCTGCCTCCAAGAGAAACATCGTCCAGCGCTGGACGAGTTCCTTCCAATCTACCGGAATACTGAGCGTCACTAACGTGAGGATTTTTTGGTCGACGCGCCTAAACTGACGAGGTTCTCTTTCCCCCTAGGAGCCCCCATGAAGTCTCTCGCCCGTTTTGCCGTCCAGAAGCGCTGGCTTATGTTGATTATCTGGCTGGTACTGGCCATTGGTATCAACGCAGCGTCCGCGTCGCTCGGCAATTCCTACTCCAACTCCTTCCAGCTGCCGAAGACCAACTCGACCATGGCCCTCAAGCTCCTCGAGTCGGCATCGAAGGGACTCTCCGGTGACCAGGACCAAATTGTCTTCCAGTCATCGAGCGGGGCAGTCGCTGATCACGCTGCTGCGATCACACCGGTATTGGATGAAATCGCCGCGCTGCCCGGCGTCGGGCACGTGTCATCACCGTTCGCCCCCACTTCCTTCGGTCAGGTGAGTCAGGACAAGACAATTGCGTACGCGTCGATTTCCTTCACCACCGCGTCCAACCTCATCCCGAAGGGCACCATTGACAAGCTCCTCAAGGACGTGGCGACGCTGCGTAGCAGCACGCTGTCCGTTTCCGAAGGCGGTAATGCCATTGCTGACGCAACTCTGCCGAAGGGCTCACCGGGCGAAGGATTCGGTCTCTTGGCCACCGCCATCGTTTTGATTATCGCGTTCGGATCACTGATGGCCATGTTGCTTCCACTGGGTGTGGCACTCTTCGCTATCGCCATTGCCTCGGCCGTGACCACCCTGCTGAGTCACGTGGTGTCAATCGCGCAATTCGCACCAATTCTGGGTTCGCTGATTGGTCTAGGTGTGGGTATCGACTACGCCCTCTTCATCGTGACGCGAACGCGGCAGAACCTGCAGCAGGGTATGAATGTCGAAGAGGCCATTGTTACCTCGCTTAATACGTCCGGCCGCGCCGTCATCTTCGCCGGCCTGACGGTGTGCACCGCGCTCCTCGGCATGCTGTTCTTGGGTTTCGGCTTCCTCTCGGGCCTCGGTGTAGCCGCGTCAGCCACGGTCGTCATCACTATGTTGGCCGCCACCACGTTGCTCCCCGCGCTCCTCGCATTCTGGAAGTCGACCATTTTGAGCCGCCGCGAGCGTCGCGCCCTGAAGGCCAACGGACCAAAGGGTGTAGAGCAAGAAGGTGGCTGGAAGCGCTGGGCCGAATCGGTCTCGAAGCGCCCCAAGAGCCTGTCGCTGGCTGCACTCGTGGTCATTGCCCTGCTGGCCGCGCCCGTTCTCTCGCTGCAACTCGGCCTGTCAGACGCTGGTTCCAACCCCGCTGGCTCGACAACGCGCATTGCGTACGACACTCTGGCCAAGGGCTTCGGCGCCGGTTCGAATGGACCACTCGAAGTAGTGGGCAAGATCACCTCCCCCGCCGACACCGCGGCGATGACCCAATTGGCGGCCACCATCAAGGGCAACAGTGACGTGGCCTTCGTCGGTCCGGTGTTCCCCGTGAGTAAGACCGTGTCTGTTATCAACGTGGTGCCGAAGTCGGCGCCGCAGGACAAGGCCACGAACAACTTGATTGACCTCATTCGTGGCACCTACGTGCCCGCCGCCACCGCACAGTCACACAGTGCCATCTACGTCGGTGGTGCTACTGCCATCGGCATGGACTTCGCCAGTCAGCTCGACTCGAAGATCCCACTGTTCCTGGTCATCATCATTGTGCTGGGTTGCTTGTTGCTCATGATTGCTTTCCGGTCAATCCTCATTCCGTTGACCGCTGCCGTCATGAACTTGCTGGCCGTTGCCGCCTCATTCGGTCTCGTCGTAGCCGTCTTCCAGTGGGGCTGGGGTAGCTCGTTGATTGGCTCGGGTACGGGACCGGTAGAGGCCTACCTGCCGATCATCATGATTGCCATTCTGTTCGGTCTCTCGATGGACTACCAGGTCTTTCTCGTGTCGCGTATGCACGAGGAGTGGACGCATACGAAGGACAACGAGGCGGCCATTGTTCGCGGCCAGGCCTACACCGGCCGCATCATCACCGCCGCGGCCTTCATCATGGTCTGCGTCTTCTTCTCCTTCGCTATCGGTGGTCAGCGCATCATCGCCGAGTTCGGTATTGGACTGGGCGGTGCGGTGTTGATTGACGCCTTCGTCATCCGCACGGTGCTCGTCCCGTCGTTGATGCACTTCTTCGGTAAGGCCAACTGGTGGATGCCCAAGTGGCTGGACCGCGTCATTCCGAACGTGGCACTCGAAGCAGGCGAATAAGCCCTTGTCGTACCTGCTGAAAGTCACCAACTCGACTCGCGACGACCAGTCCTGGTCGAACCGAGTACTCGCGTCATTCCTCGAGTCCTTTACCGCCCAACACCCCGGTGTTGAGGTGCGTGAACGTACGACACTGGATATTCCCCACCTGGACCTGCCCGCTCAGCGAGCCGGCCGCATACCCGTAGATGCCATGACACCGGACCAGGCCGAGGCGTTCGCGCTGGCGGCCGAGCTAACGGCCGAAGTCGAGCAGGCCAGCGCCGTGGTGATCGCCACCCCGATGTACAACTGGGGTCCCCCTAGTTCGCTAAAGGCCTGGTTCGACCACATCGTGAATGTGCAGACCTTTTACCAACCCAGCGGTCTGCTCGCCGGGTTGCCCGTCACCTGCATCGTGGCCAGTGGTGGTCTCTACAGCGAAGGGGCCAACGTGGAGCACGACCACCTTCGTCCACTCATTCGCGAAATCTTCTCCCGCATCGGTATCACCGACCTCGTCTTCGTGAACTGTGACCCTACCGGTCCACTCGACCGTGGCCTGTTGTCACCGTCGGATCCCACCAGCGGTTACACCCGAGCACTCGCTCAGGTGCCAGCCGCGGCCGCTCGTCGTCGCTAGGCCGGCGCGTGGAGCGCGAGACCGTCCCACTCGCGCATCCGCTCCGCGCCCGCCGGACCGAGCTGTTGCACGATTGACCAGGTCAGGCACTCGACCAACGCCAGCGCGGTGAGCGAGGTGTCGAACGGTGAAGGTACGTCGACGGGTACCGGCAAGACGATGTCGGCGTAGCTGGCGGCCGGACTGAGCCACAGGTCGGTGACCAGAATGACCTTGGCGTGGCGCTGGTGCGCCGTCTCCACGACCTTGACGGTCTCGTCGTCGTAGCGCCGAAAATCGAAGGCCACGAGTACGTGCTTCGACGATAGGTCGAGCAACGACGCCGTTCGCCGACCCGGGTCGCGCGACAGCACCGAGACGTCGCGACGGGCTCGGGCAATGTAGGTGGCAAACATTTCGGCCCAGGCCTGCGAGACGCGTCCCCCCACCATCGTGATGCGGTGCTGCGGGTTAGTCAGCAGCGTTACAGCGGCCTCGTATTCAGCGGCGGGCACCGTATCGGCAATGGAGGCCACCGAGTGCGCCAAGGCCGTCGACAGCCCACTCAAGATTCCCGATTCGGGATCCACGGCCGAGGCGAGACGTTCGCGGGGGCCCGCTTCTCGGGTGGAGAGTTCCGAAAGTAGCGCGGCGTGAAACGAGGCAAACCCGTCGAAGCCAAGTTTTTGCACCAGTCGTACGACCGAGGCGGTCGACGTCTTCGATTCGAGCGCCAACTCGGTTACCCCGGTGAGGCCGGCGGCCGGGTAGCGAGCCATCAACGCGTGGGCCACCTTTTTCTCGGTGGGCGTCAGCGTCGAGAAAGACCGCCGAACGAGTTCGATAACGGTGGTCGGCGACGAGGTGGGCACGCGGTGAGGCTACGACACCGTCGCGGCGAAGTTGATCGTGGACCGCAGGGCCCCGCTGTCGAGCGACCACACCTGGGCAGTTCCCTGCTCGGTCGCCACGTCGATGATCGTGTCGTCAAGCTGCGTCGTCCAGCCCTCAACGGCCACACCGGTGGAGGCCACGAGGAGACTGCCGTCGCGGACGGTGTAGCGAAGGTGGTAGTAACTCTCGTCGTGACCTTCGGGGAGGCCATCCTCGCCCGCCGCGCGTTGCAAGGACTTCACGGGGGCCGGCGTCGTCGCTACGGCCTGGACCGCCAGAAGTCGACCGGGGGTCAACAACAGGCAGTTGAGCGATCCCAGTCCGCACGTGTCTCGGATGAGTGACACGGCGCTGCGCAAGCCCGGCACGATGTCACCGAGTCGCTCGGTTTCTTGCAAAATGAGCTGGAAGTAGAGCTCGGAGTCGGTGGTGCCCTCGAGCGCCGCCCGCCGCTCGGCGCTCAACAGCTCGAGCAGACGCTCGTGGTGGGGGAACGATCCATTGTGGGCGAAGGACCAGTCGCCACTGGTGAACGGGTGGGTGTTCTCGATGCAGACGGGCAGCCCCGCCGTGGCCCAGCGAAGGTGCACAATGCCGGCGGTGGCTGGCGCGGCGGCCACGGTAAAGAAGGTCGGGTCGTCGATGGCGCGGTGCACCGAGTTGACTTTCTCAATCCCCGTGCCACTTTCCCAGACGGCTGCACCCCATCCATCGCCGTGCAGGGTCGACATGGCGCGGTAGTTCGCTAATTCATCAGGTGTTAACAAGGCGCCAATTGTCGTTGATTCCTTGGACGCGAAGGCGAGTAGCCGGCACATAGGACCCCTTTACGGCTGTTCAAAGCAAACATCGGCCGTTTCTGTCGTCTATCGTACACGCCAGAAGAATTTTTACGTTTCTGAACAAAACTATTCAGAGGAGGCGGCGTGATGAACCAACCAATGCCCACCCTGACCGACGACGCCATCGCGGCCCTCGTTGACGAGTGGCGCGCCCAGGGCGTCACCGGACTGATTGGCACCTACGTCGATAACAGTGGCGTCGTTCGCGCCAAGCAAGTCCCCCTCGACCGGGTGGCCGCGTTTCACCGCAATGGACTTGGTGCGTCCTACTCGTGGGCCATGTTTTGCATCGACGACGCTCTCCCGATGACGCCCTACTTCTCCGTCGTTGGCGACATGCGCATGAAGGCTGATCTCTCGGCCGCCCGCGTGCTGGGGAATGGTCTCGCCTGGGGCCCCGTCTGCCTCTTCAACCAGGACGGCTCCCCCCTCGAACACTGCCCGCGCGGTTCTCTGCAGCGCCAGGTCGATGCACTCGGCGCCGATCAACTGGCCGCTCGTAGTGCCTTCGAGATTGAGTTCACCGCCTTCGACGCCGCTACCGGTGACGTGGGTACCGGCGTCGCCTACGGCCTACGCGCCATGATGGACAACGAGGCCTTCTTCACGGGCATCGTGGCCGCCCTCACCACCGCCGGCATCAAGGTGGAGCAGATTCACGCCGAGGCGGGACGGGGACAGATTGAACTCTCCACCCCACCGCTCGATCCGGTGGCTTCGGCCGACGCCCTAGTAGTCACGCGTCTCATCCTGTGCCGTGTGGCGCGCGAACACGGCAAGTTAGTCTCCTTCGCGCCCCAGGCCCTGACTGACGGTATCGGTAGTGGCGCTCACGTCCACGTCAGCCTTACCCGTGACGGGGTCCCGATTTTCTCCGGTGGCTCCGAAGTTCGCGAACTCACCGCTGATGGTGCTGCGGCCATTGGCGGCATCTTGTCCGAGCTCCCCAACGCATTGGGCGTCTTAGCTCCGTCGTTGCTCTCCACCACGCGCCTGCAAGCCGGCAAGTGGTCAGGGGCCTACATCTGCTGGGGTGTTGAGAATCGTGAAGCGGCCGTGCGCCTCTGTCAGGCCACGCTCGGTAATCCCCACGGGGCCAACGTCGAAATCAAGGTCACCGACCACACGGCCAACCCCTACGCCGCCCTCGCCGTAATTCTCGGCCTCGCCCACCACGGCATCACCACGAAGGCCGCGCTTCCCGCCGAGGCGCCCGTGGACCCCAGTGCCCTCATCGGCACCCCCGAGGCCATCGCCACCTTCGACACCGACCAAGGCCGCAACGTCGCTGCCTCCTGCGCCAGTCCCCTTGTGCGCTCGATTCTCAGCGACCGTCAACTCGAAGCCATCGCCGCCGTGCGAGGCCACGAGGTGATGCTCGCGGCCAGTACGCCCTATGACGACCTCGTGGTGCAGTTCCGCTACGCGTGGTCGTCCTAGAAGAGGCAGCCATTCGGACCAGGTAGGACCGAGAACATAAGGGGGACTTATGAGTCAAGCAACAACTGACCAGGCAACCAAGCCTCGTCGCAATCTGTCCGTATGGGGAGCCCTCGGCCTCTCCCTCGGCATCGTCGGCCCGAGTTTGGCCATGTCCGGTAACGGACAGGGCACCGCGGCCGCCGTTGGTAAAGCCGTACCACTGATCTTCGTGCTCGGCGGTCTGTGCATTCTGCTGATTAGCCACGGCTTTATCCGTCTCACTCAGCGCTACAGCCAGGCCGGTTCGGCCTACGCGCTGGTTGGTAAGACGCTGGGCCCCCGCGCCGGCTACTTCGCCGGCTGGGGCGTGATGATTACCTACCTCTTCTTCGCCATCGGAAACGTCGGCGCCATTGGTAGCTTCGTCAACGCCTTCTTGGCCAACGCCCAGAACTCGGCCCACCCAACGCAGGTGCCGTGGCTCCTCAGTGGCGGCATCGGCCTGGCCCTGACCGGTTTCATGGCCACCCGCGAATTCCGTTCCGTGGTGCGCACCCTGCTCATCATTGAAGGTATCGGCGTTGCCTCGATGACCATCTTGACGCTGGTCATTTACCTCAAGGGCGGCAACGCCGGCCACGGTGGCATGGACTTCTCGACCTTTAGCTTCAAGGGCCAGAGCTTCTCGGGCATTATGGGCGCCGTCGTTGGCGCGCTGCTGTCGTGGGGTGGCTTCGAAGGCGCCGCCGCGCTGGGTGAAGAGACTTCCGACCCGAAGCGCAACATTCCCCGTGCCCTGCTGACCACGGTCGTCGGTGCCAGCGTGTTGTTCATCCTGGTGATGTTCGCCCAGTCGATCGGTTTCGGCACTGACGCCGCTGGTGTCAAAGCCTTCGCCTCATCGGGCAACTCCCTCGCCGCCCTCGGGCACACCTACGTTGGTCAGTGGTTCTCGCTGGTACTGTCCTTCACCGCCATCATGTCGGCCTTTGGTTGCATGCTCGGTTCGGCGGGCACCGCCGGTCGCCTGCTGTTCGCGTTCTCGCGTGACGGCGTCGGACCCGCATCGTGGGGCCGCCTCGACAAGCGTGGGGAGCCCACGTCGGCCATGACGGCCGTCATCGTCGTGACCCTGGCGATCTCAGTTGTTTCCTTCGTCACGGGTCACCCCGACATGGGACTCGGCGGCGCCTTGAGTGACTACTTCTACTACTCCACCATTGGCGCGATCTGCCTCATGGTGGCGTATCTCATGGTTGAGCTGGGTGCCATCCGTCACATCCTGACCGAGCGCAAGGAACTGATGAAGGAAGTCATTATTCCCATCATTGGTTCACTGCTCATCCTCGTGGTCTTCTACTACAACGTGAAGTCGCAGACCTCGTGGCTCGCCGCACCATTCGTGGCCTTCGCCGTCATGGTGGTAGGCCTCCTGATTGGCGTCGCCACACCAGGTATCGCTGAGAAGATCAACGCCGGCCTGAGTCGTGACTTGTCCGAGGGCGAGGGCAAGAACCTGCCGGCCTCCTCGGGTCACGGACAGCCACCGTTCCCCACGACCGAGGTCTAATCATGGAACCAGCCGGACTCGATCAGATTGCTCCCGGGGCTGCCGCCCTCTACCGTCGCGACCTCGCCGCGGTAGCGGGTATTGAGAAGCTCCGCTTCTTTCCCCTGGCTATCGAGCGCGGGTTCGGCTCCACGCTGGTGGAGGTCGGTGGGCGCGAGCTCATCGACCTCACCGCCACGTGGACCGCGGCCGGACTCGGCCACGGACACCCCCGTATTGTGGAAGCCATCACGCGCTCGGCGGCCTTCCCGCCGGGCGCGGGTGGCCTTTCGGCCGTCCACCCCGATTCGGTGGGCTTGGCCGAGGATCTCTTGGCACTCGTCCCGGGCAAGGGAGACCGTCGCGTCTACCTCGGCCACGCGGGCTCTGACGCCTGCGACGTGGCCCTGCGCGCCGTCCGCTTCAATTCGGGTAAGCGGCGCCTCGTGGCCTTCAAGGACTCCTACCACGGCGGCATTGGCCTCGCCATGGCCGCGTCAGGGGTACACGTCAACGCCGGTGCGACCACGCCCGACCCCGACACCGTCTTTGTCGACTACCCGAACCCCTTCCGCCCGCCCGCGGACGGAACCGACCCACTGGCCGCGACCTTGTCGCAGATTGAGGCGGCCTTCGCCGTCGGTGACGTTGCCTGCATCATGGTCGAGCCGATGCTGGCCGATGGTGGCATGGTCGTACCGCCGCCCGGCTTCTTGACCGGCGTGGCCGCCCTCTGCACCACGTACGACGTGCTCTTCGCCGTTGATGAAGTCAAGGTGGGACTGGGCCGCCCGGGCCTCTTGCACGCCTTCCAACTCGAGAACGTTATCCCCGACATCGTCTGCTTCGGCAAGGTGATTGGTAACGGTCTTCCCCTCTCCGCCGCCGTGGGACCCGCGGCCATCTTCGACGGTCCCGAGGCCGCCGCTCTCCTCACCACCGCGGGCAACCCCATCTGCACCGCCGTTGGTCGTGAAGTGCTGCGGGTACTGATCGACGAGGACCTGCCTGCTCGGGCCGCTCGGGCCGGTGAGCGACTGCGCGCCGGCATTGCCTCGCTCAATCACCCTCGCGTGGGTGACGTGCGCGGTCACGGTCTGGCGAACGGTGTCGAGCTGGTGACTGACCGTGAGACCAACACCCCCGACAGCGCCTTCGCCGCCGCGGTGGTCTACCGCGCCTTCGAGCTCGGCGTCTGTGTCTACAAGGTGGGCGGCAACACTCTTGAAATCACCCCACCCCTCGTGATTACCGACGCCGAGATTGATCGCGCTATCGCCATCCTCGAGCAGTCTCTGAATGACGCGGCCGCCGGTCGCGTACCAGCCGAGGTGCTCGCCGCCTACGGTGGCTGGTAAGTCGCCACTCTCGAAAGTCGAACCATGATCCACCCCGCTATTGCCGAGGCTCTCAACGAGCTCGCCCTCATCGACCACCACGTGCACGGCACCCTTCGCGTGGAGCTCTCCCGCGACGAGTTTGAAGACGTGATGACCGAATCAGACCGTCCCCGCCGCGCCGGCACCACGAACTTCGACTCGCAGTTTGGTCTGGCCGTGCGCCGCTTCTGCGCCCCCGTGCTCGGACTTGAGCTCCACGCCAGTCCCGAGGACTACGTAGCCCAGCGTCTCGCGCTGGGGGCCACGGAAGTGAACCGTCGGCTGCTCTCCGCCGCGCACCTCGGGGCCATGATTATCGACACCGGCTTCGCTACCACCAAGTTGACCGACCTCGTCGAGACGGCCGAACTCGCCGGCGCCCCGTCATTCGAGATTGTCCGACTGGAGGCCGTCGCTGAGGCCCTCGTGCGCGACGGCGTGACCGCCAGCGACTTCGCAGACACACTGCGTCGCACCCTCGCTGACGCGGTGACGGGTGGCGCCGTGGGCTTCAAGTCGATCGCCGCCTACCGCTACGGGCTCGACGTTCCCCAGCAGCGCCCCAGCGACGCCGACGTCGCGCGTAGCGCCGATGCGTGGTTGGCCGAGTGCGCCGCGTCAGGCACCATTCGCATTGGCGACCCCGTGCTGCTGAGCTTCCTGATGTGGTCGGCCATCGACACCGGCAAGCCCCTCCAGTTCCACATCGGCTACGGCGACTCCGACATCAACCTGTTGCGCGCCAACCCCGCACTACTCACCGACTTCATGCGCGCTACCCAGGACTCGGGTGCCTCAATCATGCTGCTCCACTGCTACCCCTTCCAGCGCGAGGCCGCGTACTTGTCGCAGATGTTCCCCCACGTCTTCTTCGACATTGGTGAGGCCATCAACTACTCGGGCCTGCAGAGCCAGACCATCATCGGCGAATCACTCGAGATTGGACCGTTCACTAAGCAGCTCTACTCGAGCGACGGCTGGGGGCCGGCTGAGTTGCACTTCGTGGGTTCGCACCTCTGGCGCCGGGGCATGACCGAGGTTCTCTCGTCCTGGGTTGAGAAGGGTGACTGCACGGTCGACGACGCGATTCGGATTGCCACCTTGATTGGTCGCGATAACGCCACCGCCGTCTACGGCGTGACCGGCATCACGCGTTCCTAAGCACGGTCGCCCTCGCCCTCTCGGAACAAACTACCCAGGTGGGTGTGCAATGAGTTCGTGCCGTATTTGAGGGAGTACCCGAAGGAGCGGTCCCATCAAGGCGAAATCACCACCGAGGCTGGTGATTGACGTAGCCGTTGGTTACGGCTTAGAGACCCTTCAAGAACTCCAGCAGGGCGCCGAAGTAGGCCTCCTGGTCGTCGTAGAGGGCCATGTGTGATCCCTCGGGGCAGATGAACGAGGAGCCTTGAGGAATCTTGGTGGCCATCATCTCGAGGAACGTGGGGTCCATGGTGTCGTAGCGACCGCCCAGCACGAGGGCCGGCACGGCAATGTCCTTCAGGTCCTCGGTGCGGTCCCAGTTGGCCAGGGTCGCTTCGGGCCACATGCCGAGCTCACTCGGCCCCTGCATCTTGATGTAGCAGGCCTGGTTGATATTGGCGAAGGCGTAGTTAACCGGCTCGGGCCACTGGTCGGGAGGCATCCGCAAGATGTGGTGCACGTAGTAGGCCTCGACGAGGAGTTCCATATAGCGGGGGTTTGAAAAATCCCGTTCGGCCTCGATGGCCCGAATCTCGGCCAACTGATCGGCGTCGACGGCCGGCAACAGAACCTCGTTGGCGTAGCGGCTGTAGGCCGGGGCGCTGGACATCATGTTCGAAATGACGACACCCTTGAGACGGTCACTGTGGCGAATGGCGTACTCCATGGCCAAGATGCCGCCCCAGGAGTGGCCGAGAATGACGAGGTTGTCGGCGCCCAGTCCGAGGGCCTCGCGCACTTGGTCGACTTCGTCGATGAAACGGTCGAGGTCCCAGAGCGCGTCATCCTCGGGGCGGTCACTGCGACCCGAG
>DAIPLC010000162.1:0-2733 GCA_036769405.1 Acidimicrobiales bacterium | reverse complement strand
TGCGTGGTCCTAGTTACCGATAAACGTCACCGCGATGACAAGTGACGACAGGGGGTTTCCTGGGCTTGCCGCCTTACTCACGGTCACGGTGCACACGCCCGGGTCTGAAGAGTTGATGACATTGCCGCTGAGAAGACAGGAGCCGCCAGTCGCGTCATTGGTCAGGCTGTAACTCAACGCACCCGAACCAGCCCCACCGGTCACGTTCAGCGTCAGGGGCGTCTCCACAAGCGACGACGGTGAGAGCCCAAGGGTCGACACCAGAGCAGCACTGTCCTTGGTCCACTGGGCGTACAGCGCCATCGCGTGGTTGATGACGAAGGTGGCACCTGGTTGATAGGCGGTGCCGGTGCCCGTGGGGTTCGTGTTCCACCCAGCGAAGGTGTAACCGCTGCGGGCCAGAGTGGAACTCCCGGCCACCGTGACGGTACTGGCGTTGGCGTACGGGCTTCGTGCGTCGACCGGTGGAGAGCCGCTGGTTGCCCTGTTGGCGTTGTAACTCACGCGCAGTTTCGTTGAGACGCTCGCGGGCGACGAAATGGTCGGCGTACTGGATCCGACCTTGTTTATGGCCGTTACCGCGAAGGTGTAATTGGTATTGGCGAGGAGTCCCGTGATGATGCACTGCAGCACCTTCGTCGAGGCACACGTCCGGCCACCCGGGAGGGCACTCACCAGGTAGCGCAAAATGGCCGCGTTGCCGTCCGATAGCGGCAGGCTCCAGGAGATGTGGGCAGTGACGGAGTCATCGGGGTTATGGACCAGTGAAACGTGGACACTGGGAGCTGGCGACGGCTCGAGTTCACACTCCATGGCCTTGACACCCTGCCAACTCAGCTGAACGGTGACCGGTCGACCACTGACACCTGCGCCGCTCAAGGTAATAAGGGCCTGAGGAAGCGCCGCGGTCGTCGAGAACTTGTACGAGCTGAGATTAACGCCGCCGGTCTTATCGAGGGTCAACGTCGGCACGCCAGGCAGCGGGTTACCTCCGGCATCTTGAAACTGAACGGTGCCGGTGGCGTAGGCCGAGCGAAGGGGCGAAAGAACGGCGAGCCGTTGGTAGACCGATGGCCGGCACAGGGCGGCCGGCGCAACGAACTGTGAAACGAGTACACGCTCACCCGACGAGCCGCAGCCGCCACCGGTGTACGCGTCAAAATTCTGAATCTGGCCAGCGCCGTCGTCTGAGTTAACCCAGAGGCACCCGAGACGATTCGGATCAATGGTCACCGAATAGGCCAAGTTGTAGTTGGCGAGGGAGAGCGGGAAGTGCGCGCAGCGAGCGTGGGTCGCGAAGTCGTAACAGTCAACGCCGTAGCCAGCACCCACACTTGCGGGCACGTAGACCCGCGTGCCGACGACGACCGGTGAACCAATCCACCCCTCACCCGTCGACAACGGGAAGCCCGCGGGTGCCGGCATCGTGGCGCCGCTAAGCGAGTGGCACTCCGTCGTCGTACGTGTGCAGTAACCAATGGCGAGTCCAGCGGCGTTGAGCACCGGAATACCCGCACCACCCGAACTGGGTACGTCAGTCACCGAGACGGGCCAGGCACCGGCGCAGGTGGTCTTCGTCAGGGTGTTCGCACAGCCAACGAAATTGCCCGCCGTAGTCGAGAAGGGAATGAGGAGGTCACTCCCCACGAGGGTGATGCTGGGCGACGGATACGCGCCGACGTTGACGGTACCGGCGCCAAGGGCGAAGGCGAAGTGTGAAGGGGCACACGCTTTGTGGGTCGTCAGGCTGAAACACATCACCGTGTTTTCAGTTCCCTTGTTGGCGCCGGGAATCGACGATCCCGAGGAGGTGAAGTTCACGGCGTAGAAATTTCCGTTACTGACGACGGCGTTTGAGACGTTGGAAATACTCGACTGCAACGGTGCGTCACCGGGGGCGCTCAGTGCGGTGAAGCCACAAAAGGGGTTTGCCACGTTGGCGTTGGTGTCGACACACACCACGCCGGCCGTCGCCGTCGCGGTCTGCGTCGCGTACACGTAGAGGCGACCGGTCGCCTGATCAACCCAGAGTGAAGGCTGGGCCTCGACGGCAAAATTTCCGCCGGTGGCGTCAGTAACCGTGACCGGCCACACCAGCTGGCCGTTGGTGGGGCACTGACTGGCGTCGGACTGCAGGTGACAGTCAAGGCTCAATGTTGCGGCGTGATGAAAGACGTTGAAGACCTCGGTTGCGGTGAACCCCAGCCCCCACCCATCGCCGCCACCGCTGCCTACAAAATTTCCTGACGGCGGGGGCGACACGGTGACGACGGCACTGTAGGGAATTGTGGCTGGCTTGGACGCGGCCGATGCCGCTCCGACGAAAAACGAGCTGGTGACAAGGGCCACCACATTCGTCAGGACCAGTAGGGGGCGGAAGCGGCGCATGGGACTCCTTTGCGTAATGACAGAAGTCTTACCAGCGAATTGGTGAGTTTTCATTTCCGTGGACAAATCTTTAGAAAATGATTACTTCCTGTAGCGCTAGGAAAAATTACGTTGCCGTTGACACCCCAGAAGGGTGGCCGAAGCACCGTCCGAGTGAAAGGGGGCGTTCCTCTTCCTACCGCGCACAAACCACCACCGCGCACCGAGGGGCACTCCTTAAATCAGTCGAGGAGCTGCTGCTCTTCGGCTGGCGTGAGCCACTGCTCGGGCCATTGTCGATCAGCAAACCACGCCGCCGTGTCGTCAATGCTCTCTTCGAGACTCCGCAGCGTCAGCCCGAGCGAA
>DAIPLC010000034.1:0-11766 GCA_036769405.1 Acidimicrobiales bacterium | reverse complement strand
TGAGTCGAAGGCGCCGGCCTTGATGAGGGACTCCATCGTGCGACGATTAAGTACCGCGGGGTCGACCCGCCGGACAAAGTCGTAGACCGAGGTAAAGGGGCCCGCCTTCTCACGCTCTTCAACAATTTTCTCGACGAGGGCTTCGCCGACGTTGCGAACGGCAGCCATGCCGAACACGATGGTCCGGTCGGCCACCTGCGAAGGTGTGTAGTCAGCGAAGGACTGGTTGACGTCGGGAACGTCGACCTTGATGTTCATCATGCGCGCCTCGTTGAGGTACAGCGCGGCCTTGTCCTTATCGTCGCGGAACGAGGTCAACAATGCCGCCATGTACTCAACGGGGTAGTTCGCCTTGAGCCAGGAGTTCTGGTACGCAATAAAGGCGTACCCGTAAGCGTGACTCTTATTGAAGGCGTAGTCAGCGAAGGGTTCAATCTTGTCGAAGATGCCCTCGGCGAGCGAGCGCTCGTAGCCTTGGTTTTCCGCGCCGTCAATGAACTTGGCGCGCTGGGCCTGAATCATGTCGCGAATCTTCTTGGAGCAGGCCTTACGCAGGTCGTCGGCCTCGGTCATGGTGAAGCCAGCGATCTTCGTCGCTACGCGCATGATGTCCTCTTGATAGATCATCAGGCCGGACGTCTCACCCAGAATCTCCTCGAGGTCCGGGTGGTCGTAGGTCACCGCCTGGCGTCCATTCTTCCGGTCGGCGTAGTCATTGTGGACGTTTTCGCTCAAGGGGCCGGGGCGGTACAGGGCGGTGAGGGCGGCGATGTCATCGAACGAAGTCGGCGCCAAACGGCGCATCAGCGTACGCATCTGCGTACCCTCGAGCTGGAAGATGCCGATGGAGTGACCCAGGCGCAACATCTCGAAGACCTTCTCGTCGTCCATCGGCACATTGTCGATATCAATTCGCTGGCCCGTTTTGCGCTCAATGTGGTCGAGGGCGCGCTCAATAATGGCGAGGTTACGCAGACCAAGGAAGTCCATTTTGAGCAGGCCGAGCTTCTCAATTGCGGTGGCTTCGTACTGCGTGACAATCGGCGCGTCATCGCCATCAACGTTCGACGACTTGCGCTGGACCGGTACGTAATCGAGCACCGGACCACGAGTGATCACTACCGCCGCGGCGTGAATACCATCCTGGCGGCGCTTGTCAACGAAACCCTTGGCGGTGTCAATGATGTGCGCGACATCGCGGTCTTCTTCGTACATGGTGCGCAGTTCCTGGGCCTCGGCGTAGCGAGACTCGTACCCGGGGACCGGCGCGAAACAGGCTGCCAGAGGAAGGTCCTGCCCCATCACCAGTGCCGGCATCGCCTTACAAATGCGGTCGCCCAACTGGGGTGGGTAGCCCAACACACGTCCGGCGTCACGAACGGCGGCTCGAGCCTTGATCGTGGAGAAGGTCACGATTTGGGCCACGTGGTCCGCTCCGTAGCGCTCCGCGGCGTAACGAATCATGTCACCGCGGTAGCGCTCGTCGAAGTCCATATCGATGTCGGGCATCTGCTTGCGGCCAGGGTTGAGAAAACGTTCGAAGATGAGCCCGTAGCGGATCGGGTCAAGGTCAACAATGCGTAGGCAGTAGGCAATGCAGCAACCAGCGGCCGATCCACGACCCGGACCGACACGAATGCCCTTGTCTCGGGCGTGACGAATAAGGTCCCACACGACCAAGAAGTAGTCGGAGAATCCCATGTCGGCGACCACGCGAAGTTCGTAGTCCAGCCGCTCAATGACGTTTTCGGGCAGATCATGGCCGTACCGTTCGCGAGCGCCGGCGTAGGTCAGCTCGCGAAGATAACGGTCCGCGCCCTCCTTGTGCGTCGCTCCGCGAAGTTCCGTGGGAATGGGAAACTCGGGAAGGGCGCTGTTGCCAAATTCAATCGTGACGTTGACGCGCTCGGCAATCGCCAGCGTGTTGTCACAAGCCTCAGGAATGTCGCGGAACAAGTACCGCATCTCGGCGGCTGTCTTTAGGTAGTGCTGGTCACTGGCGAAGCGGAAGCGGTCCGGGTCGGACACTAGGGCGCCAGTACCAATACACAGCAACGCGTCGTGCATCTCGAAGTCCGAGTGCTTTACGTAGTGCAGGTCATTTGTCGACAGCAGCGGTGCCGACAGATCCTTGGCAATTTGTAGGAGGCCAGGATTAGTCCGCACCTGCTCCGGCATCCCGTGGTCTTGCATCTCGATGAAGAAGTTCTCGGCGCCGAAGATGGTCTGCAGACGGCCGGCGAGTTCGAGCGCCTTGCCGTAATCGTCACGAAGGAGTGCTTGCAGGACAACGCCACCGAGGCAGCCCGAGGTGGCAATCAGTCCGTCGTGGTGTTCTTCGAGCAACTCCCAGTCCAACCGGGGCTTGTAGTAGTAGCCCTCGAGGTAGGCCCGAGAGGAAAGCTCCCGCAGGTTCTTGTACCCATTATTGGACTGGGCTAGCAGGGTCAGGTGGTGGTAGAGCTTCTGCCCACCCTCGGTGTCACCACCGGTGTCGTCAATTTTTCCGCGACGTGGTGGGCGCTCAAAGCGCGAGTTTGCGGCCATGTAGGCCTCGAGGCCAATGATGGGCGTGATTCCGTGCTTGTTGCAGGCTTGGTAGAAGTCAATAACGCCGTACATGTTGCCGTGGTCGGTGATACCGATGGCGGTTTGACCATCGGCTTTCGCGGCCAGGACCATCTCCTCGACGCGAGCGGCACCATCGAGCATCGAGTATTCGGTGTGATTGTGGAGATGAACAAATCCGTCAGCCATTAGTGCAGTGCCTTTCGCGCGACCACGACCGGCCCAACGCATCCGCGCAGACTAGGAAAGGGGTGTAACACGGCATTGTTAGAGGTAGGTTCCCGGTCGTTCGGGGGCGGCACTGAGGGAGCGGTCACGCGTCTTTTCCATTTGCGCCGCTGCGGCGGCTTGCTGGGCGAAGAGTGAGGCCTGGATCCCGTGAAACAGCCCCTCGAGCCACCCCACCAGTTGTGCCTGGGCTAGGCGTAGTTCGGAGTCGCTGGGAACATCGGTGCCAAAAGGTGGGACCATACGACCGAGCTCGTCCGCCAAGTCTTTCGACAGCGACCCCGCGAGCTCCTGAAGGGTAGTTTCGTGAATCTCACGAAGGCGGCGGCGCCCCGGTTCGTCGAGAGGGGCATTTCGGGCCTCATCCAACAGCGATTTAACCATGGCGCCGAGGCGCATCACCTTGGCTGGTTGGGAGATGAAATCGGACTCCTCGAGATCGCCCAGCTCACTCGACGTCGTTTCGACGCCAGGACTTAGCACTTCGTCGGGATCAATGGAAATCGAGGTTTCGGGCATTTCTGACACCCTTGCAGTGTGCCAGATTTCCGAGGGGCCGTGCCCATGGCAACAGGGACACGCCGTTAGTAGACTTCAATTATGCGAGTGTCAACCCGTGGCGACTACGCCAGCCGCGCCCTCTTGAGCCTCGCCCTTCGTGACGACCTCGATCTCCCCGTCTCAGTGCGCGACCTCGCTGAACGTACGGGACTCCCCCAGCCCTACCTCGAGCAAATCCTGCTGAGCTTGAAGGGCGTGGGCCTCGTCCGCTCCAAGCGTGGCGTCGGCGGTGGCTACGTTCTGGCTCGCGAAGCCACCGCCATCACCCTGGCCGAAATCGTGGCCGCTGTCGATGGACCCATTGTGGCCGGCGACTTTGGCGAACCACACCGCGACGGGGCCTGCGATCACGAGGGGCAGTGTGTTCTACTGGGCGTATGGGCCGAAGTTGGCGAGCACATGCGCGACCATTTGGCCAGCTTTACCCTCGCTGACATGGTGAATCAGGCCCGTGGATTGATCACACCCAAGCCTGCCTTGAAGCACCCCTAGCGGTCCGGATAAATCCTTCGTAAGACGAATCTCAGGGTTACCTACTGTGTGGTAACTTTCTCCTGTAGTCGTAGGAGAAATTATTCAACGCAGTACTACCAGCGCTTACCAAAAGGAGATGCTGTGAATTCCACCCCCCGCCGTTCCACCGTAAATACCAACGATATGTTGGGTCTTTTGATGCGCGATCTCGATCGCTACCCCATGCCGAACTACGACGAGCAAGTCGAATTGGCCAAGCGCGTCACCGCCGGAGACGAAGAAGCAAAGAAGCAGATGGTCGCCGCCAACCTCCGACTGGTGCTCCACTGGGCCCGTCGCTACCAGGACCGTGGTGTCGAGATGGTCGACCTCGTCCAGGAGGGCACCTTTGGCC
This sequence comes from Acidimicrobiales bacterium, assembly GCA_036769405.1. Lineage (GTDB taxonomy): Bacteria > Actinomycetota > Acidimicrobiia > Acidimicrobiales > RAAP-2 > RAAP-2. The sequence goes on along the minus strand of DAIPLC010000034.1, from coordinate 7,541 downwards.
TCCTTCGCGCCGTTGAGAAGTTCGACTGGGAGCGCGGATTCAAATTCTCGACCTACGCCACCTGGTGGATTCGCCAGGCCCTCCAGCGCGCGGTGCAACAGCACGGTCGCACCATTCGCATCCACCTCGAAGTCGGTGAGCAGCTACAGCGCCTCGAAGCGACGACGGCTGAATTGACCTCACTCTTTGGCCGCAAGCCCACCGATGACGAACTCCTCGAAGCCACGGGTATGAGCCGTGAGTTGCGCGAAAGCCTGAAGGGCCTCGCTGGCGTCACCGCCAGCCTCGACCAGCCGGCTTCGTCCGACTCGGCCACCACCTTGGGTGACCTCGTTGCGCCAAGTCAGTCCGACTGGGTGGGCGATGTCGAGCAGTCGTTGATGGACGACCAGCTTCACAGTGCGCTGAAGGGCCTCACTTCCCTCCAGCGCGACGTGATGACGCTCCGTTTCGGCCTCAATGGCGCCACACCACTGTCACTGCAGGCGACTGCCGAAGCGCTGGACATCGGCGTTCGCCGCGTTCGTCGTGCCGAAGAAGAGGCCTTGGCTCAGTTGCGCAGCGACGACCGCGTCCTTGCCGTACGCGCCGACGCCTAGAACCCTTCGTCGATAAACCCTGGCACTAAGGGGACGAGGTCAGCGGGAAGTGGACTTCCAGCGCTGACTCGCTCCCCGGTCAGTGGGTGCAGGAATGCCAGTGTCCGCGAGTGCAGGAAAAATCGATCTTGCTCCAGTCGACGGTCCCGGCGGTGGCCGTAGCGAGGGTCATTAACCACCGGATGGCCAATCGTGCCCATGTGGACGCGAATTTGGTGGGTTCTTCCAGTGTCGAGCGACAATTTCAGCAACGTGACCGGTTGAGGCTTGTCAATACGCATCAACACGTCGTAGCCCGTACGGGCCTCTCGTCCGTCACTACGGACCGCCATGAGTGTCGGGGTGCGGGTCGATCGCCCAATTGGCGCGTCCACCACACCTCGCTCTTCCGTTACGTGGCCCTCTACGAGCCCCAAGTAGGTTCGCTCCATGGCACGACTCGCCAACTGTTCACGGAGCCCCTCGAGGCCCTCAGGGGTCTTAGCGACGACCAGGACACCGGACGTCCCCTTATCCAGTCGGTGCACGATGCCGGGTCGAAATGGATCACACAGACCGGCATCGCTCAACGCCTGAATTTCGGGGAATCGGGCCAGAAGTCCGGCCACGAGGGTGTTGTCACGTTGTCCGGCCCCCGGGTGCACGACTTGACCCGAAAGCTTGTTAACGATGGCGAAGTGCGGGTCGTCGTAGACCACGTCAACCGCCACGCCCGCGTCAGGGGTAACGGTGCCGTCATCGGGTGGCGGCAGAAGGGCGCTGAGGAATTGCCCTTCACTCACGATGGCCGATCCCTTCAGCATCACCTTGCCGTCGAGGGTCACTACGCCGGACCGGAGTAGTGCCGTCGCGTCATTACGGGACATCCCGGTGAGCATGGCGATGACGCGGTCGATACGCGTTTCGTCCAGCGTGCCCGGGATCGCTAATTCGAGCGTCTCCCCGTCAAAAGGGTCGTTGTTGTCAATGTCGTCTACCACGGCACCACCATTCGTTTGCCTCGGAAGACAAGTAGGAGAAGTAAGAGAAATCCGACTGATACCGCGACGTCGGCCATATTGAACACCGGAAACCGCCAGACGGCGATGAAGTCCGTGACGCGAGGCGGTGAGGCCAGCAGTCGGTCCACTACGTTGGCTAGGCCACCACCGAGTAGTAGACCAAGGCCCCACGTCGCAACACCTGGTTGAGCCCGAAGCGCCATGGTCAAAAGACCCAGCGCCACCACCGTCGCCACGACGACACTCACCGTGGGTGAGCCCCGACTGATGGAGAATGACACGCCGCTGTTGAAGGTGAGTCGCAGCCAGAGGGGGCCGACCACGTGAGCCGCCCCTCGGGCGAGTTGTTGTCTCGCCCACCACTTGGTACTGGCGTCCACCGCGATGACACCAGCGGCGAGGGCGAGCACTCCCAGATTGAGAGAACGACTCAGACGCTGGCGCGACACGACACGCACATGAACGCCGGCAGCTGGAACTCCAGGCGTTCGCGTCGAATCGGTTCGAAGCACTCGTCACAGCGACCGTAACTGCCGTCGGCAACGCGCGCCAGAGCCACGTCAATCTCCTGAACCTGCAGGCGGTAGTAGGCCGCTTGCTCCTTGAGCTGGTCGCGCTGAATATCGGATGAGACACTTGAACCGTCTTCATCGTCGTACTCAAGGCGCTCGCGGTCAACCAACATTTCATCGGCCTCGGATTCGCTCGTGGCGACCATACCCTGAAACTTTTCCCGCTCAGCCAGCAGCAGCTCACGCAAGGTGGCTAAGAACGCAGGGTCCTTCTCGTAGGGCTTTGAGTGCATCTTGGCCTCAAGGGCCTCCTGGCGCTTACGCTCCTCGGCCTCGCGACGCTCTTGGCGCTTGCGCTCCTCGGCTTCTCGACGCTCAATTTCCTTTTGCTTGCGCGCCTTCTCCGCTTCGATCGCCTTGCGCTTGTCGGCGGCTTCCTTCAGCTTCTTCGCTTCGGCGGCTGCTTTGGCGGCGGCCTTAGCCTTCGCTTCCTTTTCCTTCGCGGCGGCCTTCGCCTTCGCTACCTTTTCCTTGGCCGCCTTCGCAGCGGCGGCAGCCTTCTGCTTGTCGGCGGCGGCCTTGGCCTTGGCCTTCTCAGCGTCCGCCTTGGCCTTAGCCTTGTCGGCGGCAGCCTTGGCCTTCGCCTTCTCAGCGGCGAACTTCGCGGCGGCGGCGGCCTTGTCCTTGTCGGCCTTCGCCTTTCCGGCGGCCTTAACGGCCGCCTCCTTTTCCTTCGCAGCCTGCGCCTTTGCGGCAGCCTGCGCCTTTTCCTTTACTGCCCGATGCTGCGCGGGAGTCAATGCATTTGTCACTGTGGCCTTTACTGCTTTCTTGGCCGGAGCCGGTGAGGGGGGTGTACTGCGTGTTGCGGACTTCTTCGGGGCCGGGGCCTTCGATTTCGCCGGCGCGGACTTCTTCGGGGCCGGGGCCTTCGATTTCGCCGGCGCGGAGTTCTTTGCGGAGGCGGATGCCTTCTTCGTTGCGGGCAACGCTGCCTTGGCGGGTGCCTTCTTCGCAGGGGCTGCCGCCGGCTTCTTTGCTACCGACGTCGCCTTCTTCGCGGGAGCTTTTGGAGAGGTCGCGGCCTTTGCCGGGGCCTTTTTGCTCACGTGGGCGGCCTTCGCCGCAGAAGCAACTTTCTTCGCGGGAGCGGTTGCTCCAACCTTGGTTGCGGCGGGCTTGGACTTCGACGGCATCAGACTCTCCTCGTAGAACGGTGAACTCAATCAGCGCGCCGAGGCTACCAGCCAAATGGCCTGTTAGTGGTGATTGTCGTCCTTCAGCGTTCCCATGACGTCGCCAATGGTCGCGCTCGGCGCGGGTGGGGGCGATACGGGGCGAACATCGGGTGCGGGTGCGGGTGCGGGTGCCGCGGAGCGAATATCGGTAATCGGCGCAACTTCGGGAGCGCTCGGACGGGGCGCACTGACACTTACGTGCATCGAATCCTCGATCCACTGGTGCAGATCTCCTAGGACCTTCTTCACGCGCGTGCGCTCTTGCGAGAGCTGACGCGTGAGAGCGTCGACGTCTTCGCTCAAACGCTGCTTGAGGCCGTTGAGCCGCTGCACTTCATCTTCGGCGCGGCTTCGCGCTTCGTTGATAATTTCACGAGCTCGCTCCTGGGCCGTGGTCGTCAGTTCACGAGCCTTTGCTTCGGCTTCACCCTGTGCCTGTTCGATGAACTGGTGGGCCATGGCAATCATCGACGCCACCTGTTCCGACGCATCGGTTACGGAGCGTAGCGTCGTTGGTGCAGGCGCAGGCGCAGGTGCCGGGGGCGGCGTGAGAACTGAGATTGGCGTTGGGGCGGCGGCTGGAGCACCATTTTGGAGTTGCACAATTCGTTCGCTGGCTTGGCGCAACTGCTGACGAAGTTGGTGCATCTGCTCGCGTAGTTCGTCAACTTCCAGCGCCGCGGCGTCGAGGAACTCGTCGACTTCGTCGACAACGTAGCCACGAAGGCCGGTCCGAAAATTAACGTCTTTGATTTGGTCTAATGCGGACCGGGTGGTGTCGGTGCTATCCATGCCCTCTACCCTACCTGTAGGAAAAGGCGAAGCGGTGACTCTGGCCTAGAACAGACTGTTGATGATCCGAAGCAGAATGATCGCAATCCACACCGAAAAGTCAATATTCACGCCGCCCATTTGTGGTCGGGGCATAATTTGGCGAATCGGTTGCAGTACGGGATCCGTCAAAGACGCGACCGTTCGCTTCGTTTGGGTGAGGAATGACGGACCGTTATCTCCCGGAAACCACGAAAGAATTGCCGACAGAATCAGTATCCAGATGTAGAGATCAATGGCCTTGTGAAGGAGGCTCATTACCGCGGCATCGCTTCGTACTTCGAGGCGCGCAGTCGCGCACGCACCTCGGGAGTCACCTTGACGCCCTTGGCACTTATCAAGTACACCAGTCCCTTTTCCAGGCCCTCAATACTGGCATCGAGCGCGCTCACGACTCCCGAGGCGAAGTCAATGTACCGACGGCGCAGGGCGGGTTCGGCGTTGATCACGTTCAAGACGACGGGACGACCCTGCTTCAGTTCTTGCGTGATTCGGTTGGCCTCGTTGAAGCTCTGCGGCGCGAAAATAGTCAGGTCGAGAATGTTCTCCACCGTGGTAATGCCCCGCTGCTCCCCCAGCGTGCCGGGCAGCGGACGGGGGCGTAGGGGCTGGTTGTTCTCATCCACGAAACTCACTGAAGCGCCACGGTTCGCAAACTGCGTTGGCGGCAGCGGACGAAGGGGCTGCAGGCGTGGGGCCGCCGCGGGTCGCTCGTAGGTGTCGGTTGTCGTTGGCTCTGGTGCCATACGGGCCTGATTGCCGCCCAACTCCGTAAAGTCCTCTTCAATAAGTCCGAGAAACCTCAGGATTTTTCGAAACAATTCGCTCATAGCCACTCTCCTCGCGGTCATCCGCCTCGTTCTATGTTAGACAGTCCTCACGGGTAGTGCCGAGGGCCGAATAACAAGCGGCCGAGACGCACCTCGGTCGCCCCAAACTGGGCCGCCAGGACGTAGTCGTCGCTCATGCCCATCGAACGCTCCGCCACCTGAGCCTCATCGGCCAATTGCCGCACCAGGGCGAAGGCCTCTCGAGCACCCTCCTCGTTCGGGGGAGCCACCGTCATGAGCCCTCGCACCGACAGACCCAACGATCGAGCGTGCGCCACCAGGGAGAGCACCTCGGACGGGGCGGCGCCGTTGCGCTGCGCCAGACCCGTGGTGTCCACCTGAATATCGAGCTGTGCCGTCACACCTAATGCCGCGAGTTTGTCCAATTCCTTGACCCGGGAAACGCCACTTATGACGTCGGCTAGGAGGCCGATTCGAGCAATTTTGTTGGTCTGCAATGCACCCAGGTAATGCCACTGCATTGTCGAATTGTCGAGTGGTCGCTTCGCCTCGAGTTCGACGAGATAGTTCTCCCCCACGGCGCGCAGTCCCGCTGCGTAGGCGGCCTGAACCGCTTCGATGCCAAACGTCTTGGTCACCGCCAGAATACGAACCGTCGAAGGATCTCTCCCGACGTCGGCAATGCGCTGCCGCACCTCGCCGAGATGCTCGGCTAGTGCTTCAAACACGTGTGAACCTAGGGGCGCAAGAAGTCGGGCAGGTCGTCGTCCGCTCCGAGGCCCAAGAAGTCGTCATCGGACGAACTGCTGAACGCTTCTGAGCGCGGACCTTCGATGAGGCTCGCGACGGGTGGAGCCACGGGAGCTTGCGCCGCCGGTGCCTTCTGCGTGGTGGGGTGGTCAAAGCCCGCGGCAATGACGGTCACGCGAACCGCCTCGCCCACCGACTCGTCGATGACTGAACCGAAGATGATGTTCGCGTCGGGGTGCGCCACTTCGTGGATGATGCTGGCGGCGTCGGTTACTTCGCTCAACGTCACGCCAGGTCCACCAACGATGTTCATCAAAATACCGCGAGCACCCTCAATTGAGGCTTCGAGCAATGGCGACGTAATGGCGGCGCGAGCGGCGTTGATGGCCCGGCCCTCACCCGTCGACATACCAACACCCATAATGGCCGTGCCGGCGTTACGCATGATGGCGTTGACGTCGGCGAAGTCAGTGTTGATAAGACCAGGCACCGTAATCAGGTCGGTGACACCGCGAACGGCCGAAAGCAGCACGTCGTCGGCGATCTTAAAGGCGTCCATGATGGTCGTTTCGGTGGTCGTGACGTTACGCAGACGGTCGTTCGGGATGACAATCAGGGTGTCAACCTTCTCGCGGAGCTGCTGAATGCCCTTTTCGGCCTGGGTGGCGCGACGCTTACCTTCGAAGGTGAAGGGGCGAGTAACAACACCAATGGTCAAGACGCCCATCGCCCGTGCGATGTCGGCGACCACGGGAGCAGCACCGGTACCGGTTCCGCCACCCTCACCAGCGGTAATGAACACCATGTCGGTGTCGCGCAGGGCCTCTTCAATTTCCGCACGGTGGTCTTCGGCGGCCTGACGACCAATTTCTGGGTCAGAACCAGCACCCAGGCCACGGGTCAGGGTGCGGCCAATGTCGATCTTGAGGTCGGCCTCGGAGAGGAGGAGGGCCTGAGCGTCGGTGTTCGCCGCAATAAATTCAATGTTGCGCAAGCCCGCACTAATCATGCGGTTTACGGCGTTGACACCACCGCCACCAACACCGATGACCTTGATAACTGCGTGGTAGTTGCCTTGACTCAGACTCATCAAACTCCCCTTTGGGTTTAGTACTTCAACGTCGACCATACGATGCGGCATGCACTGGCCAGTGCCACAAGTCAGTACAGGCTAGTTAGACAGTTAGTTTAGGGGCAAATGGTACTCAACCGGATGATGGAGTCGTCACGGTGAGCTCGTCGGGCACGGTGACGTTGACCACGTCACCCGGTGTCAAGGTAGTGGACTTGAGTACCGAGGCAATGGCGGTGAATTTCGCTGTGAGATTGCTGGCGTCTCCCACCACGAAGAGCACTGGTGTTGTCATGCCCAGCGAGACTGCACCAGTGGGATCGACGTTTACCGTCCTCACTTGGGCGGCGAAAGCGGGTGGGAGGGCGGCGGCAATAGCGACCGCGGGCGCTCCCTGGCGACTGTAGGGCCAGGCGGCCCCCGCGGCGGGATCGACCAGCGTCGGCAGGTCGGCCGTGGCGGGTGCGGCGCCTAAATTGGCGCCGTTAGCGCCGACGTAGACCCACGAACGCCGATACGACGCGACACCCACCGCGTGAGTCTCGTGCACGCGCACTGTCACCGTGTGCGGCCACGCGGCCGTCACCTGGGCGTCAGTCACCCACGGGAAGGTCGCGAGGCTCCGCTCGAGGGCGTGTGTCTGCAGTCCGTACAGTTCGGGATGACGGTCGAGTCCCGTCACGTGCAAAATTGCCGCGCGCGTCTCGTGGGTGGCCCCCACGAGGTGCACCGTATGCACACGGAAAT
>DAIPLC010000033.1:0-11831 GCA_036769405.1 Acidimicrobiales bacterium | reverse complement strand
AGTGGCCGACCAACTCGAGACGAGCACCGTCGGCTACTGCGAGTTGCCTGAAGCACTCGTTGAGCCAGGCCGGTGAGGTACCGGTAATGCGTTCGAGGGTTTCGGGTTGTGGTGGCCCGAGGAGGTCTTCCATGCGGGCGGTGGTGTCGTTCACCAGCTAGTCCAGTGGGCGATACGCCACGCCGAAGGCGCGAAGGCGCTCGAGGTGCTGGGTCAGACGGGGCCGAAAGGCTTCGACGGAAGTGGCACTCCCCCACACGACCTCGGCGAAGGCGCAGAGCCGGGGGAAGGCCATGTAGTCGAGGTGATCGCGGGTCGCAATGTACTCCGTCCACAGCTGGACCTGCGCCCCACGAATGTGGTGGTGCAGCGTGGGGTCGAGGGTTGGCGGCATGATGGTGACGCCGTAGACGTCCTGCCACGTGGTGACGCGCGGTAGTGGTGAGATGGCGACCGGTTCAGACGGGTCGTCACTATTTAACACGTCGAGGTAGAGCACTTGCTCGGGCGCCATAATGACGTCGAGTCCCCGCGTCGCGGCTTCAATGCCCTTTTCGGCACTGCGCCAAGCGGCAATGATGGTGCCGTCCAGCACGTCGGCGTCGAGCACTTCGTCCCACGCCACGACCTCGTGACCCCGCGCCATAAGCGCCGCCGCTAAGCGACTGGTGTAGAGGCCCTGGAGCTGACCGGGCGAGGTGAAGCCGTGCTCTTCCATGACGCCCCGGGCGGCCGGACTCTGCGCCCATTCATCGCTAGGGCACTCATCCCCACCAATATGCACCGGGCTCCCCGGAAAGAGTGAGGCCACGTAGCAGACGACTTCTTCCGCGAAGGCCAACGTGGCCGGCTCGACGTTCAAGACGTGGTGCGAAATACCCCAGTGCGTCCACACCTCGAGCGATTCAGTCGTGTTGCCGAACTGGGGGTAGGCCGCCAAGACGGCCTGGGCGTGTCCCGGCAAGTCGATCTCGGGCATGAGCTGCACGTGGCGCTTGGCCGAGTGGGCGCGAAGCAGTGCAATGTCGTCGGCGGTGAAAAAGCCCCCGTGGGGCACCTCGTCGCGCACGTCGTCGTCTTCGTGACCGACCGGTGAACCCGACCGGTAGGCCCCCACCGTGGTCAAGCGCGGCCAGTTAGGGATCTCCACTCGCCACCCCTGGTCGTCATTGAGGTGCAGGTGCAGCCGGTTGAGGCGGTGCATCGCAATGAGGTCGATGTGCCGGCAGACGGTGGCGACGTCGAAAAAGTGGCGTGAGACGTCAAGGTGGCAGCCGCGCCACGCGTAGGCCGGTTCGTCGTAGAAGTGGAGCCCCTCGAGTTCCCACTCGTCGAGGTGGTGACCGGTCCCGAAGAGTTCGGCGGGACCCATCTGGCGCAGAGCGCTAAACGCGTACGCCAGTCCGGCAGGCGAACCGACGACGAGGTCGATGACGCCATCGACGCGGATCGAGAAGCCCTCCGCATGCATCGCTTCATCGATAAAGATGCGTACGTCGGCACCCTCGGCGTCATCAATGCTCTCGACCGCCCAGCCGACACTGACGGCCATGTCGTTCGCGAACGTCGTTACTTCTCCCGCCAACAGTGCCGGCGCCGCCACGAGGATCGGGGAGGTCAGCGTGGCTCCCGAACAACTGGGTTCGAGGAATCGGGGCTGGGGCAGCAACGAACTCACTGACCGGCCACCGCGAAACAGGCTGCGCGCTGCGTCAGACTCACGGCGACGGGGGTGGGCGTCGTCGTGCGACAGATAGGCATTGCCAAGGGGCAGCGGGGGGCGAAGAGGCACCCTTGGTCGGGGTCGATGACCTTCGGGGGTTCGCCGAGATCCTCAACGTCGGTATCCGCGGCGAGTGGGAGGCGCGGGTCGGGCGCCGTCGCCATCAACAGGCGGGTGTAGGGGTGCTGCGGCGCCGCAATTACTTCGTCGGTACGCCCCTCCTCGACGATGCGACCGGCATAGAGGACAATCATGCGATCGGCGACGTATCGTGCCGAGGCCAGGTCGTGCGTGATGTAGAGCAACGACACCCCCTCGTCGTCACGAAGACTCTTCATGACATTCAGGAGGCCAATGCGAATGGAAACGTCGAGCATCGAGACGGGTTCGTCCGCCAGGATCAGACTGGGCTTGGAGGCGAGTGCCTGAGCGAACCCCAGGCGCTGGCGTTGCCCGCCGGAGAGTTCGTGGGGGTAGCGGCGTAACACCTCCGCACCCGGCAGCAGTCCCACCTTTTCGACCAGGGCGACCGCTTCCGCCTGACGGGCCTCCTTGTCGAGTTCCGGCCGGTGCAGGGTGAGCGAGCGCAGCAGACTGTGGCCCACGCGCAACACGGGGTTGATTGAACCAAAGGGATCCTGGAAGACCATGGGCATATGGCCGCGAACTTGTCGTGACGACTTCTTCCCCAGCACCTGACCCTCGAACGTGATGGTGCCCGACGTCGGTGGGTAGAGGCCCGCCAGCACCCGTGCAATGGTCGACTTGCCCGAGCCCGACTCGCCGACCAGGGCGACAATTTCACCCGGGGCGACGTCAAAACTCACGTCATCGGTCGCGTGCAGCGTCCCCTTCGAACGAAAGCCCCCGACACGGAAGTAGCGCGAGAGGTGCGAGACGCGCAGGATTGGCTCGGTCATCAGAGCTGTCCTCTCGAGACCAAGTGGCAGCGCACGGCGTGACCGTCAACCATCTCTAACGCGGGCGCCACCGTGCGACACTCGTCCGTGGCGTGGCTGCACCGGGCCGCGAAGCGGCACCCCTCGGGTGGTGTCACGAGGGAGGGTGGATTCCCCGGAATACCCACCAGGGGGCGGGGCTCACCGACCAGCGAGGGAAAAGCCTCTAAGAGGCCGTGGGAGTAGGGGTGACGGGGACGGTCAAAGACGTCACGAGTCGACCCGAGTTCGACAACCTGTCCGGCGTACATCACGGCGAGTCGGTCCGAGAAGTGCGAGACCACGCTCATGTCGTGGGTCACGAACAAGACGGCGAAGCCCAGTTCGCGACGGAGATTCTCCACCTGGCGCATCAAGGAGCGCTGGGCCACCACGTCGAGGGCCGACGTTGGTTCATCCATGATGACCAACTTGGGCTCGAGCAGCAGCGCCATGGCGATCATCGCCCGCTGCCGCATACCGCCCGACAACTGGAAGGGGAAGCTACTCAGGTGCGTCGGGTCAATCGAGACCATCGACAGCACCTCGGCCGATCGCTCCGCGATTTTCTTCTCGTCCCAGTTGGTGTGCGCACGACAGGTGTCCGCGAGCTGCGCCCCAATCGACAGGGTGGGGTTGAGGGCATTCATCGCACTCTGCATGACGACCGACAGGTCACGCCAGCGCACCTGACGCAGTTCCTCGGTCGAGAGGGACGAGAGATTCGTGCCGTCAAAGAGCACCTCACCCCCGACGGTGGAGGCGGGGTAGGTGAGCAGCTGGGCAATCGAGAACAGCATGGTCGACTTCCCGCAGCCCGACTCCCCCACCACGGCGAGAAACTCGCCGGCGTGCAGGTCAAAGGAGACGTGGTCGACCGCTTTGGCGGGGCCGGCGGGCGTCGCGTACTCCACGCACAGATCACGGACCTGGAGCAGTGGCTGGTTCATACCTGCGCCACCTTCTTGAGGCGGCGGCGGCCACCGACGGGGCGCAGGGCGGGGTTGGCGATTTCGTCGAAGGCGTAGTTCAATAGGGCCAGTGCACTACCCAGTACGGCAATCGCCACGCCCGGGGCCAGAGCCCACAGGGGCAGACCAGTGGTGAGGGCCTCATTGTTTTGCGCCCAGTAGAGCATCGTGCCCCACGACTCAGCGTTGATGTCGCCAAGGCCAACGAACTGCAGACCCGACTCGGCCAAGACGGCGTAGAGGGCCGCTCCGAGGAAGTTCGCCACGATCAGGGAGGTCATGGGAGGAATGAGCTCCACAGCAATCACGTACCACGCCGACTCCCCGCGAGCGCGCGCGGCGAGGAGGTAGTCACGATTGCGTAGCGACAAGGCCTGCACCCGCAACTGCCGAGCGCCGTAGGACCAGCCGGTAATGACCAGCACGAAGACCATGAGCCAAAAACTCGCGCTCTTCAAATAGGCGGTAATGACAATGATCAGTGGGAACGTCGGAATCACCAACACGACGTCCGTAAAGAGCGAGAGCGCGTCGTCCACCAGACCACCGAGGTAGGCCGCCGAGATGCCAATGACCACCGACAAAATGGTGCAGAAGAAACCGACCACCATCGCGATCATCATCGACTGCCTCGTACCGGCCATGAGTTGGCTGAAGACGTCTTGGCCAAAGGACGTGGTGCCCAGGGGGTGGGCCCACGACAGGCCCATGCCGGGATTGAAAATTTCGGCGGCTGGGTCGTCGGGGGTGAACCACGACGGGAAGGCCGAAATGATCAGGAGGGCCAGGAGGATGAAGGCACCGACCATCGCTTTCTTGTCACGTCGGATGAAGCGCCAGGCGGCGCCTAGGGCCACTCCGATACCGCGAAGGACTCTCACTTGCCACCTCGGGTCCGAGGGTCAAGCAGTGCCGTGGCGACGTCGGAGATGAAGATGGCGAAGAGAACGGCGACCGTAATGAGCAGGAACAGCGCCTGCATGAGGGGGTAGTCCTGGCTCTGGACTGCTTGGAGCAGCATGAAGCCGACGCCGGGATAGTTGAAGACATACTCCACCAAAATGGCGCCGGAGATAACGAAACCGAGCGACATGGCAAAGCCCGTGAGGTTCGGCAACAACGCATTGCGTCCGGCGTACTGCCAAAGAATACGACGGGGGTGGAGACCCTTGGCCCGCGCCATTTTCACGTAGTCCTCCGCGACCACGGTGATCATGTTGTTGCGCATCGTCAAAATCCAGCCACCGATTGAGGTCACCAAGATGGTGAAGGAGGGCAAGATCGCGTGTCGCACCACGTCCTGGATGAAGGACCAGCTCCACGTGGGCACCGCGGTGGCGTTGAAGGCGCCAATGATGGGCAGCCAATTAAGGGTGAGGGCGAACAACCAGATTGAGAGAAGCCCGACCCAGAAATAGGGGAAGGCGGAGACAATGACGAACATCGGGGGCAGGACGTTGTCCAGCCATCCACCCCGACGCCAGGCCGCGAGGGCCCCCAGGCCAGTGCCGATAAGGAATCCGAACACGGTGGACAGGCCCACGAGCCCCAGTGACCACGGGAGCCCTCGGGCAATCACCGTGGTCACGGGGTTGGGGAAACTACTCGTGGAAATACCAAGATTGCCGTGCAGTAAATTTCCGAGGTACTGCACGTAGGCCGACGCCAACGATTCCTTCGTGTTAATACCGAAGGCCACCTCGAGGGCGTGCAGTGCGGCGGGGTTCACGTGACCACGAAAGGTGGCCATCATGGCCTCGGCCGGATTGCCCGGCATGAGTCGGGGGATGAAGAAGTTCACGGTGACGGCGGCCCATAATGCGGCGAGCAGAAAGCCGACACGGCGAACTAAAAACTTCATCTCCCGACTCGTGCGTAACGACTAATAAAACTAGGCCTTGGGCTTCAACTGGTCCAACACGTAGCCCCAGTCGGGCTCGTTGTACAGACCGGGCTGCGCGTAAGGGTTGGCGGCCGTTGGGAAGTTCGAGAACTGGGTCGGGTTGTACTGGTACCAGTCAACTTCTTCCAGCAACGGAATAATCGGAGCTTGCGACACCATGACCGACTGCAGCTGGTTAAGGATTGAGTGCTGCGTCGCCGTACTCGTGGTCGCACCGTAGGAGTTGATCAACGCGTCCACCGAGGGGCTCGAGAAGCGCTCCCAATTGGAGGCCGCGGCCGTCCCGATAGGTGCCGAGTTCTTCGAGTACAGGGCCTGGCGCAGTTCGTAGAACGGTGTAGGACCACCGGACTCGGCGTTGTAGGCAAGCTGGTACTTACCGGCGTAGAGGTTCGCGTAGAACGTCGTGGCGGCCAGCGGGGTCAAGGTGATCTTGAAGCCCTCAGCGTTCAACTGCTGCGACACCACCTGCATCGCGGCGATCCAGTCGGAGTAGCCACCGTTCGTGGTCAACGTAAAGGCGAGTTCCTTGCCACCCTTGGCCCACACACCGTGGTTGTCCTTGGCGTAACCGTCGGCCTTCAAGATCGAGGCGACCTTGGCGGTGTCGTAGCTGGTTCCAGCGGCGGCCGTAGCGGCGGCTGACTTCCACGCCGAGAAGGTCGGAGCCACAATGCCGGTCTGACTGGCGGCGGGCTCGTAGCCGTACTCACCGATCTTCGAAACGAGCGAACGGTTGATGCCGTAGGAAATAGCCTGACGCACCTTCGGGTCATTCAGACCCGGCACCGTGGTGTTCGGGAAGATTGACACGTTGGCGACGGGCGCGAACCAGTAGGAGTTGCCCGCCTTCTTGTTCACGTAGGACGACACGATGTTCGGAATGAACTGTGAACCCCACTGCGACTGACCGGTAGCCAAGTATTCGTTGCAGGTGTTGTTCGACAAGAACGCGGGCTCGTTAACGAGCTGGACCTTGGCCATGCCGGGCTGCCAGTACGAAGGGTTGGCCTTCCACTGGATGTTGTTCGGCGTGCACTTGTTCATGATGTAACCGCCCGAACCAACGGGGTTCGTGTCGGTGTAGGTCACGGGGTTCTTAATCGTCGACCAAATGTGCTCAGGCACAATCGGCGTCTGGTCGGCGATGTAGTAGAAGTACGGCACGGCGGAGGTCTTGAAGTTGACGGTCACCTTGTCACCTGATGCGCTCACGCTCGAGAGGACTGACCACAGGGCGTTGAGGTCCAGGGCCGAGTTCGACTTGAGCAAGTTGAAGGTGTAGGCCACGTCCGCCGCAGTGAGCGGCTGACCGTCGGTCCACTGAACACCGTTGCGAATGGTGAACGTGATCGTCTTGTTCGCGTTGCTCCAGACGTAGGACGATGCGAGCCAGGGGGTGACCTTGGCGTTCTGGAGCGTGTTGACGAAGTCCAGCGTCTCGTAGGTCAAACCAACCGAGTATGGGTAGTCCGAAGGGTTGAAGGGGTTAAAATTGCAGGCCCAGAGAATGCCCTGCTCATTCGCGAGGTTCAGTGACGGTGCCGCAGCGCTCGCTGCAGTAGCGGTCACTACGCCCGCCGAAACGGCGACAAAACTGCTGGTCGCCAAGGTCATCGCGGTGGCCATGAGGCCAGCCCTAAAAATTCGATTCACAACAACTCCTCCCGAAGGGGCTGGTAGCCCCAAGTTACGTGTTCAATTGGTACCGCTGTAAATTCCACCGTAGCAAGACTGCGGCGAGAATTCCTTTCACTACGAGCAGACATTATGTGAAAATTTCACAAATAACAAACCAGAAGTGAGACTTTTTCACATGATGGCCTAACTAGGCCGAAAGTGTCACCTTCTTGAGACGTGGTGACGTGTCAATTGCACGATGGCGACGCTCCCCCAGCCGCAGCGCCAGTACCTGCCCCACAACGACCTGACACAGCCCCGTCAGCCAGTTTGGCGTCACCTCCGGCACCACAATCTCCACGTCGCCCCCGACGCTGTGACGACTGGACGCTCGAAGAACGACCGTCGTCATGCCCGCCTCATGGCAACCCCGCAACGCGGTCTGCGCCACCTCATCACTCATTTCATTCGTCAGCACGAGGAGCAACGCACACCCTTCACCATCGGCCCCAATAGGTCCGTGGAGGTAATCGGCAACGGCGTACGACTCCGCGCGAATCCCCGCCACCTCACGAATTTTGAGGGCGATCTCATCTGCCGCGGCAAAGCCCACGCCCCGCCCCACCACCGTCATACCCCCGGGGGCATCCAGCTCGGCAACCGCGAGCTCGCCCCCCAGCGCCCACTGCACCGTGCGTTCGACGACCGAGGGCAACGTCTCGATGCCGTCCAACGGACGTCCACGAAGGGCACCCACTAGTTGCGCCAGCGCGTGCCACGTAGCTGAGAAGGTCTTGGTGGAGGCAATGGCCAGCTCCGGGCCGGTCTCGAGCGACAGCACGTGGGTGCTCGCCATCGCCAAAGGCGAATCATCGTGGTTGGTCAGCGCGATGGTCGGCCGACCCTGGGCTCGCGCGAGTTCGGCAACGACCGCGATGCCCGGTGACCGTCCCGACTGGGAGATGGCGATCACCAGTGCGCCGCTGAGATCAATGGGCGCTCCCGCTTCGTAAAGCGACGGCGTGGCGAGCGCCGCTACTTTGCCCAGCTCGGCGCCGGCCATGTACTGAAAGAACAGTGCCGCGTTATCGGACGATCCACGGGCCGCCACGACGAAGTGGGTGTACGCCCCGAGATCGCGCACGGCCTCGAATGCCTGGGTCTCCCCAGCCTCCGCTCGAGCGGCCAACTTGTCACCCTGTGATCGAATCTCGGCTTCGAAATGCGTTGTCATAGGCACCCCTTTCGTGAGCGAACGAAGCGTATCGCCTCAGGACTGCGACTGACGAAACAGCGCCGCGGCCCCTCGCAGAGTCCCTTCGTTCGAGTTCAAGATCACCCGCACGCCGAGAGCGTCCAATTCCTCGACCCGCCAGTGTCGGGCATTGCCGCCACCAATGTGCACCGTCGCGGCATCAAATTCCTCAATGAATGCCCGCGCTGCGGCAATAAATCGAGACCGCCAGAGCTCCTCATCACGGGCGCGGGCGGGCTCGCCAAAGACTTCGTCGTACGTACCGACGCCGGCGAAGTTCAATGCGCCGATGTCGCGGATCTTTTGCACCTGACCGTCGACAACGAGTGCGATACCGAGTCCGGTCCCGAGGGTGAAGACCAACTCGCGACCCTCCCCCGTCGCGTACCCGTACGCCGCCAACGTCGCATCATTCACGACGCGTAGCGGGGTGGTCACCATGGTCGCTAGGGCCGCCTCGAGCGCAAAGCCCTCCCACGAGGTATGAATTGCCGCGTCGATCGGCGAGGCAATACCACTGATGCGCGACAGGTTCCCGGGTTCATCAACGACCCCGTTCGTCATATCCCCCGGGAAGCCGACCGCGACGAAGTCGCACCCACTCTTGCGTATCCACGCCGCCAGGACATCGAGCAGGCGTTCGGGCGTACAGGGATAGGGCGTTGGCAGCCTCTCGACTTCGCCACGAAGTTCGCCGGTCTCAGAGAGATTCGCGAATTTGATGCCACTCGCCCCTACATCGACCGCCCCGAGATTGACCGACGTCACGAATGTCACCGTGGCAGGGTAGCCCAGTTACCGGATTAGAGGTTCTGTTCGAACTCCTGGAGTACCGCGTGACGGTCTTCCTTCGTGGGCATCTCAAAGTACTTGGACTTCGCTACCACCCAGAAGTACGTCATTGGTACGACGCCCAGCGCGATGGCACCCAGCCCGACCCACTTCGTGGTCGTGTTAAGCCCCGGAATCACCTTGTAGAAGACGAAGGCCATGAAGCAGGCACCAAGCAGCGGCCACAGGCCCATGAAGATGAAGTTCGTCACCGACTTGAAGAGGTGTCGACGATACAAGATGACCACGGAGAATCCTGCCGCGGCGTAGTAGAAGCAGATCTGCAGACCGATGGCGCTGTACCCGTCCGACAGGATGTTGTAGATCGAGCCGATGTAGGAACTAGCCACGAAGATGGCCAACGACAACACCGTCACGACCACGATGGCCACCGTTGGTGACTTACGTTCCGAGTGGACCGTCCCGAGGGCCTTGGGCAACGTGTGGTCACGACCCATGGAGAAGAGGGTGCGCGACACCTGGATCAGCTGGGTCTCGAGGGTCGCAATCGTGGAGAGCAGCACGGCAAGCACAATCAACTTGCCGCCCGTGCCGTGCCACACGGCCTGACCCAGCACGGCCAGAATGTCGGCGGCATTGTTGCCGTCGTTCAGCTGCGCGGGCGTGAGCACCAAGTTCGAGGCCACGGTGAAGAGTTCGTAGAGGCCGAAGATGATGATGGTGCCAAAAATGCCGCCAAGACCCGACGTGGTCTTTGCCGACTTCGTCTCTTCGTTCAAATTAGCCGTGACGTCCCAGCCCCAGAAGTAGAAGGCCGCCAAAAGGGCGCCGGCTACAAAGCCACTAAAACCACCGTGGCCACGGAAGATCGAGGGTGCGAACCAGTGCCACGAGAAGGCCACCACGTGGTGGGCGTGGAAAATGGCGAGTACGGCAAAGAGGATGAGCAGGGCGACTTCGAGGCAGGTCATGATGATCTGCACCTTGACCGTCACCGTCACACCGGCGGCCACCGCTCCCACCATCAGTAGGAAGAACAGTGCGCCAAAAATCGTTACCAACGTGCGGTTCGAGGCCGCGCCGTTAGAGAACAGGCTCAGCACACTCGATCCAGCGGGGAAGGTTGAAATCACCATGAAGATGAGTGATGACACCAGGAGCGACCAGCCGGAGAGGTAGCCGATAATCGGGTGCAGGGCACGACGGACCCAGGAGTAGGCCGCACCAGCGGAGGACTCATCCTGTGAGAGGTACTTGAAGGCAAAGACGATGCCGAACATGAAAAAGCCGCAGTAGAGCAACGCGGCGGGGCCACCGTAGGCCACGGCGCCAAACAAGAGTGCGGTGGTGGCGGCGATTGAATAAGCGGGAGCTGAACCCGCGAGGCCCATGATGACGGAATCGAACAAACCGAGAACTCCGCCGCGAAGACGATGCTCGTGCTGTTCGTGTAATTGGGTCTCGAAAGACGAGTTGGGGTTGCTCATGGCAGCTCCTCGTTGTTGGTAGTGGGATCACCTCTAAGTTGACAGATAAATCGAGCAAACCTAACACGCGCGGGATTTTGACCCTGAAGGTCTGCAGTGGTTCGTGTTTGGGTGACCAATCTCAATATGGTGGAGATATGACAGTTCAGTTTCGCTATCTCGATGAAGCGGTCGCCAGCACCCTCAGTTCGGCCGCCATCGATGCCGCCACGGCCGCTGGTGCCTCGCTCGCGAGTTGTCGCGTGGAGGCCATTCGCAATCAAGTTGTCGTGCTGCGCGATGGCGACCTCGAAACCTCGAGTGACAATGTGGAATTCGGCCTCGGCGTGCGCGTCGTGGTGAATGGAGCCCTCGGATTTGCGGCCACCGTCGCTAAGACGGCCGATGATGCCCGTGCGGTGGCCATTCAGGCAGTGAACGTCGCTCGTAGCGTGGCGCGAGCGCAGCGCCAGATCATGGAACTGGCACCCGAACCCTCACACGGAACCGTCCGCTGGGCCTCGCCCTACGAGATCGACCCCACCACCGTTCCCTTGTCGGACAAGGTTGACCTGCTCGGCTCGTGGAGTCGCCAGCTCTTGGCGTCACCGCACGTCCAGCACGTCACTGCGTACGTGCTGGCGGTGACCGAAGAGAAGCACTACGCCGACAGCGCGGGCACGATTGCCTTTCAGCAGCGCGTGCGCGTCAATCCGGAAGTGGAGGCCATCGCTGTCGACGACGCGGGATTTGAGTCGATGTCAACGACTGCCCCGCCGGTGGGTCGTGGCTGGGAGTACTTACACGGCACTGGCTGGGACTTCGCGTCGGAGTTGGCGCAATTGCCGGATTGGTTGGCTGAGAAGAAGGCCGCCCCCTCGGTAGAGGCGGGTCGTTATGACTGCGTGATTGACCCCACGAACCTGTGGCTCACCATTCACGAATCCATCGGTCACGCCACCGAGCTGGACCGTGCGCTCGGCTACGAAGCGGCCTATGCCGGCACGTCGTTCGCGACTCCCGACAAGCGCGGAACCTTGAAGTACGGCTCATCCATCATGAACGTCACGGGTGATCGCACGGCCGTTCACGGTCTCGCGTCGGTAGCCATTGATGACGAAGGTGTCGAGAGTCAGTCATTCCCTCTTATTGAGAACGGCATT
>DAIPLC010000161.1:0-2791 GCA_036769405.1 Acidimicrobiales bacterium | reverse complement strand
CTTGCCCGGTGCGCCAACGTAGGAGCGGCTGAGGGCGGCGGTGTAGGTCTCGCAGACGCCGTCCATCATCATCTTGATCGAGGTAGCGCGGAAGTTGCCCGACGCCCCTTCGCGACGGGTGCGCAAGGCGTCGAGTTGATCCATGCCCGCGTTACGGTCCCACCAGAGGGCCCCGCGGACGCGTGCGTTTAACCAGCCCTCATTGACGCCGAGTTGGTAGGCGTCGTAGGAGTCGAAGATACCGAGTTCGCCGGCGTAGCCAATGCAGGCGTCCTGCCAGTGGGTAATACCCTCACTGTGGAGCCGCTTTTGCGCGGCCTGGAGACCATCACGCATTTCGTCAACGGTGACCGCGGGCAAGATACGCGCGACGAAGCCCATGGCCCCGTCGTGCAGTGCACCGGTGGCTCTACCGGACGCGTCTCGTTCGATACGTCCATCGAATGGGTCGGGGGTGTTGTTGTCAATGCCGGCCAGTTCGATGGCGCGGGAGTTCACCCACGCGCTGTGGTGGTCCCGGTTGGGGAAGAAGGCCGGCCGGCCACCGGTCACGGCGTCGAGGTCCTCGGCCGTGGGATTGCCACCGGGGAAGCACTCGAGGGCCCAGCCACCGCCAAGCACCCAAGCGTCCGCGGGAAGTGTCGCCGCCCAGGCGGCAATGCGGTCCATGACCTCGTGCCGCGTACGCAGGCCCAGCAAATTACAGCGCAGACTCTCGAGACCGCCGGCCAGCGCGTGGACGTGAGCGTCACCGAAGGCGGGGAGGGCGAGGCGACCGGCGAGGTCAATGACCCGCGTCTGAGGGCCAATCAGTGGGTCGATATCGACGTCGTCGCCAATCGCGGTGATGGTTGAGTCGGTGACCGCGAGTGACTCGGCGAAACCACTGCCGTGGGACGGCGTCCGAACGCGTCCGTGTCGAAATACCACTGTTGCGAATGTCATCGAAGTCCCCCGGCGTTTCGGGACTATCTAATCACACTTCGTCAGGGTTTTTGGGTATTGCCGACGCGTCTTGCTAGGCGGCGGTGCGGTACTTGCGGGTTGACAGTGGTCCGAGAATCAGCAGTGCGCCGGCCGCCCAGGCCAGGGCGATGTAGGTGGACTGACCGTGGGGCACGCCGAGCATAAGCCCGCGCACTGCTTCGGCCGCCTGACTCACTGGTTGGTTGCGGGCGAAAACCTGCAGCCAGTGGGGCATTGAACTCACGGGAACGAAGATGGAGCTGGCGAAAGTGAGGGGGAAAATCAGCGGGAAGGTCATGGCCTGCGCCGTTTCGGGGTTCGGAGCCGCAAGTCCGACGTAGGCGAAGCCCCACGACAGGCAGTAGGCGAAGATCAGCATGAGCAGGCAACCCTGCAGGTAGGCCACGACGCTGCCATCGGGGCGGAAACCCACGGCAAATCCAACGAGGGTGATAACAATCACGATCAAAATGTTGCGCGCTAAGTCCGAGACCGTGCGACCAGCCAGCACGGCCATCCGAGCCATGGGCAGAGCGCGGAAGCGGTCAATGAGGCCGCGCTTGAGGTCCTCGGCCAGACCAATGGCCGTTCCGACGGCCCCGAAGATCACCGTTTGCACGAGGATGCCCGGGATGAGGAAGTTCACGTAGTTGCCGAAGGCGGGGCCGGCCTGAATGGCGCCGCCGAAGACGTAGCGGAACAACAGGACGAACATGATCGGCTGAATGATCGTGAAGACGAGGGCTGAGGGGATGCGGATGATGGCCAGGATGTTGCGCTGGGCCATCGTCAGAACGTCACTAATTACCCAGCGCAGGGAACTCTTTTCGGCGTGCATGGGGGCGGTCATTAGTCGGCCTTTCGGTTCTTTTTGGTGGGGGCCGGCGCGTCCTCAGTGGGGCGACTTCCGGTGAGAGTCAAGAAGACGTCATCGAGACTGGGCTCCCGCAGGTTGAGCCCAGCGACGGTGATGCCGGCGGCGTCGAGGCGACGGAGGGCCTCCGCGGCGGCGCGCGGGCCATCCTCGAGGGTCAGTTCGACGTTGGTGCCATCAAGGTTGACCTTCTTGTGGGCGATGTGCATGACCTGCTCGAGGCCGTTGCGGGCATCGGTGGTGGACTCGAAGGTGAGTGCCAGCACGGTGGTGCCCAGCGTGGCCTTGAGCTCCGCGCTCGTGCCCTGGGCGATGATCGAGCCCTTGTCGAGCACGACGAGTTGCTTGGCCAATCGGTCGGCCTCTTCGAGGTACTGCGTGGTGAGCAGCACGGTCGTGCACTCTTCGACGAGTTCTTCGATGATGGTCCACAGTCCCTGGCGACTCTGGGGGTCGAGACCAGTCGTGGGTTCGTCGAGAAAGAGGATGGGCGGGTTCGCCATCAGGGCGGCCGCGAGGTCGAGGCGACGACGCATACCGCCCGAGTACCCCTTCAAGGAACGACCGGCCGCCTCGGTCAGCTGGAATCGCTCGAGGAGTTCGTGGGCGCGGGCCACAACGTAGGACTTCTTCAAGTGGTTGAGGGAGCCAATCATGCGCAAGTTCTCGAAACCGGTGAGGTTCTCGTCGACCGTGGCGTACTGTCCGGCCAGACCAATGCGGCGGCGAACGTCGTCCGCCTGCTTGACGACGTCAAAGCCGTCGACCGTCGCGGTACCGCTGGTGGGGGTAATGGTCGTCGACAGAATGCGCACCATCGTGGTCTTTCCCGAACCGTTTGGTCCGAGGAGACCAAAGACCTGCCCGCGAGGTACCTGGAGGGAGACGCCCTTGAGGGCCTGGACGTTGCCGTCCTTGAAGACCCGACCTACGGCATTGGTTTCGACTGCG
>DAIPLC010000160.1:0-2803 GCA_036769405.1 Acidimicrobiales bacterium | reverse complement strand
AAAACGAGCGTGGCGACGTTGGTCGCGAGTCTGTGTCAGGCGCTGGGCTGGCGTGGCGACAGTATCGGTAGCCTCACTCAAGAGCGCACCACACCGGGTGCACCCGAACTGTGGCGCACGCTGCGAACGCTGCGCGACGAGGCGGGCGGCGCATCGCATCACGTCGTGGCGCTGGAAGTCTCCAGTCACGCACTCGATCAGGAACGAGTGCTCGGCACGCATTTCGAGGTAGCGGCCTTTACCAACCTGAGCCATGACCACCTCGACTATCACCACACCATGGAGGAGTATTTTGCGGCCAAGTCGCGCCTGTTCACGGCGGAATACGCCAGTCGAGCGGTGATTTGGGTCGACGACCCCTACGGAGAACGCCTCGCTAACTCATGTCCGATTCCCGTGGTGAGGGTGCAGCGCAGTGACGCGAACGACATTGTCACCACGATTAGTGGCACCTCGTTCCTGTGGCGAGGCTGGGCGGTGTCGTCGTCGCTTATTGGTGACTACAACATCGACAATGCATTGGTAGCCATGGCCATTGTGGTCGCCTTAGGGGCGAGTGAAGAAGCGGTAGCCAGCGCCATGCGTACCGTCTCCCCAGTCCCCGGTCGCTGTGAAGTCATTGACTCATCGGGCCCCACCGTCATTGTTGATTACGCCCACACGCCCGACGGCCTCTCGCGTGTGCTCACCACACTGCGCTCCTTGTGCCATGGGCGACTCATCGTTGTCTTTGGGTGTGGCGGTGACCGCGATCGTGCGAAGCGGCCACTCATGGGTCAGGCGGCGGTCTCGCTCGCCGACGCCGTCATCGTTACCTCGGATAATCCACGCACCGAGGATCCGGAACGCATAATCGACGAAATTCTCGATGGCGTCCCCATCGGTTCCGCCCACCGCGAAAGCGACCGACGTCTCGCCATAGGGGCCGCGCTGTCGATGGCCGCCGCGAACGACATCGTCTTGATTGCCGGAAAGGGTCACGAAACGACACAAACAATCGGTACCCAGGTTCTAGCCTTTGATGACCGCGTCCACGTACGGGAGATGCTGAAGTGAGCTGCGCATGTTGAGTCTGATGAAATCAGGAGGCGTCGCCTTCTTGATCGCCCTACTGGTGACACCGTTGTGGATTCGTTTCGTCAGTGAACGGTCGATGGGGCAGCGCATCCGCGAAGATGGTCCCGCCTCGCACCAGGTCAAGGCGGGGACGCCAACCATGGGTGGAGTCGTCATTGTTGTGGCGACGGTGGTGGGCTACGCCTGCGGACATCTGGGATCAGCCCTTACCTTCACGCGTTCGGGACTGCTGGTCATCGCGGCAATCGTGGCTTCAGGCCTCCTCGGGTTTGCCGACGACCTCATTGGCATCCGCAACGCCCGCAATCTGGGCTTGAATAAGCGCGGCAAGATTGCCGGACAGTTCATTATTGCGATTGTCTTCGCACTCGGGGCTCTCTACTGGGTGCACACCTCGACGCACCTGTCGTTCACCCGTGTGACACTGCCGGGCTGGCAACTCTTCGCCGGTGGTTGGTTCGCTATGGCCGTCTTCGTCATCATCGCCACATCCAATGCGGTCAATCTGACCGACGGTCTCGATGGCCTCGCCGCAGGTTCGGGATCCTTTTGCTTTGGTGTGCTCGCCATCATCGGGTACTGGCAGTACCGCCACTTTCACATCTACCACCTCCACGCCTCGCTCGATCTCGGGCTGGTGGCGGTTGCGCTCGTTGGCGCACTGCTCGGATTCCTTTGGTGGAATTCGGCACCGGCGCGCATCTACATGGGCGACACGGGCTCGTTGGCTATCGGAACGGGACTAGGGGCGCTTTGCCTGCTGATGAATCTCGACCTTTTGCTACCAATTATTGGTGGCCTCTTCGTGGCCGAAACGCTGTCGGTGATTTTGCAGGTGTTCAGCTTCCGTGTCTTCGGACGTCGTATTTTCAAGATGGCACCGTTCCACCACCACTTTGAGATCAAGGGGTGGCCAGAGATTACGGTCATTATCCGCTTCTGGATTCTGGCGGGTCTGCTGGCGTCGCTCGGACTGGGAATCTTCTACGGCGACTTCGTCAAGATTGCGAAGGTCTTGTAATGGCTGTGTTCACGCTGTGGGGCTTAATCCAAAAATTCCCCAAGGGGAACCGCGTCGGCACACTCCTGTTGATTGTGACCCTGTTGATGCTCACGTACGGGACGTTCATGGTGGCCTCCGCGTCGGAGGGTCTCGCGGTTGCGAGCGGTTCAAATTTCGGCTTCATGAGCCACGACGTGCTCTATGTTCTTATCGCACTCGTGGCGCTCTTTATCATGGCGAAGATCAAGGTGCAGCGTCTGGCGCAGTGGGGACCGGCGCTCTTCGGCGTCGGTTTAGCCGGCCTTATCACGGTCCTATTCAAGGGGCAGAGTGCGAACGGAGGGCAGCGCTGGATCAGTATTTTTGGCCAGCAATTCCAGCCGTCCGAGTTGTTCAAAATGGCCGTGGTTTTCTACGTCGCCTGGGTGGTGTCGCGTAAGCACAAGATGCTGGGGGAGTGGCAACACCTTGCCTATTTCATGGCACCGCTGGGCCTCGGGCTCTTGCTCATTTTGGGTGAGCACGACCTTGGTACGGCGTCCATTGTGGGGATTATGGCCATGAGCATGCTGGTGATGGCCGGAGCTTCGGCACTCCAGATGGCGGTGGCTTCGGGACTTGCGGTCACCGTGATTGGGATTTACATCAAACTTTCTCCCTACGCCATGCGTCGCTTCGCGTTTCTTCACCCGAACACACACTTGGCCGACTACAACTACCAGT
>DAIPLC010000159.1:0-2887 GCA_036769405.1 Acidimicrobiales bacterium | reverse complement strand
CTCGCGTGATTGGCTCTCGTACCACGGCGGCCCGCAGGGCACGGGGCTCGACACCACGTTGAAGAGTGTCGACACCTCGTCGCCAAAGTGGACCTCACCGGTGCTCGACGGCACCCTCTACGCCGAACCGCTCGTCATGGGCAACGTGGTCTACGAAGCCACCGAGAACAACTCGGTCTACGCCCTGAATGCGCAGACGGGGGCGATCCTGTGGATGACGCACCTCGCGCCTCCCGTGCCGGCCGGCGCCCTGCCGTGTGGCAACATCGCGCCCACCGTTGGCATCACGGGCACCCCGGTGATCGACCCGGTGGCGCACGAGCTCTTCGCCGTGGCCGACGAGTACCTCAATGGTGGCCCCCACCACATCCTGGTTGGCATCAGCACCACCACCGGCGACGTCATGATGAGTCGCGCCGTTGACCTCGTGGGTATGAATCCGGCGGTCTATCTCCAACGCACCGGTCTGGCGCTCGATCACGGTCGGGTTATTTTCGGTGAGGCCGGTAATGACGGCGACTGCGCCAACTACCACGGCCGCCTCTACAGCGTGTCGGAATCGGGTACGGACCTGGCCGTCTTTACCGTCGACAACAAGCCTGGTCAGTACCGCGGGGGCATCTGGACCGGCGGGGCAGCGCCGATTATCGACAGCAAGGGTCGCGTCTGGGAGACGACGGGAAACGGTACGGTCACAATGCCTGGTCAGCCCTACGACTATTCAGACGGTCTGTTGCAGTTGACGCCGGCGATGAACCTTCAGCAGTACTTTGCCCCGACCGATTGGGCGACGCAGAATCTCCACGACCAGGACATGTCCTCGAGCCCGACGCTGCTGCCGAGCGGCCTCGTACTGGTGGCCGGTAAGTCGCCCAACCTGTACCTCGAACGAGCCGCGGCGCTGAGTGGAATCGGCGGCCAGGTGGCCCAGGTCACGTCCACCTGTCCGAGTAACACCGACGGCGGGAGTGCCGTTGTGGGTACTGAAGTTATCCTCCCGTGCTTGAGTGGGCCCACCGCCGTGCGGGTTACCGACGCACCCGCCACCATCACGCCGCTGTGGCAATCGTCCGTCCACAGTGGTCCGTCGATCATTGTCGCCGGCGAGGTGTGGACCATGTCGAAGTACGGCGTCCTTTACGGCCTCTCCCTAACGACCGGGGCCGTCCTGCAATCACTGACCTTGTCGGCGCCGGCCAATCACTTTGATACCCCGAGTGCCGGGGCGGGGGAGTTGCTCGTCGCCACCGCGAACCAGGTCGTGGCACTGCGGGGTCGGTCCTAGGGGCATGAGTCACCAGACCCACGCCGTGGGGTATTTTTAGACAATAATCCGTCGCGCCTGCTTCGTACTCGGTCTCGCGATGATGGGATGGGCCGTCTTCGTCATTCGAGCCAGCCATGTGCACACCGTGACCTGTGCCGCTACCGAGGTCACCAAGGCCACCTCGATTGTTTCTGGGGCTTGCGCGCAGAACTGGTCGTACCTGGAGGGGTTTGGCCTCCTCATCGGCGGCGCCCTCATCATCATTGTGGCGTTGGCACTCGGCAGTTCCCGCCGTATCGACGAGCGGAGGATGGAGCGAAAGTTCCGCAAGGACCTCAAAGCGGGTAAGTACCGGCACGATCCGTCAAAGGTCGTCGACCTCAACGCTAAGGGACGACGAACGCTGCACCACGGGTACAGCGAGCGACCCGAAACCCCACCGATTCCCTACGAGCAGCGGTTCCTCAAGCCCTTCGACGAGCCGGCTTCGACTGACTTAGGAGAGGACGCGACGACGGAAGTTGCGCAGTCCGATGGTGAGAAAGACCACGAAGAAGGCCAGTAGCACGGGGTAGATCACGTAGAGGTGCATGTGCGGCGCATTGGTGAAGCCAGCCCGCATGCCCTCGTTGACGTAGACCAACGGGTTCACCAGCACCAGGGTCTGGAGCCAGTGGAACGAACCAATTTTGATAGGCGCTAAGTGATCCCACTGGTAGTAAGTGCCGCCGAGGAACGTGATGGGCAGGACAATAAAGCCGAACATCAGGCCAATGTTGCGGGGCTCGAATGACGTACCCAGCACGAGACCGAGCGACCCCATGGCAACGGCCGCTAAGGGGATCAGGGTCAGCACAATCAACCAGTGAATGTGCATCGAGGCATGCACCCCACGGGCGTGCACTACGGCCGCGATGGGGAGAACCAGCACCGCTGAGATCAGACCCTGCAGAGCACCGGAGAGGACCTTTTCGACGGCGACGAGCCAAATCGGACAGGGGGCCTGTACTCGGTCCTCAATCTCTCGAGTGAAGCCAAACTCCTGCGCCATATTGAGGGCCACCGACTGAAGACCCTGAAACATCACCGAGATGCCGACGACACCGGCCACGAGCACGGTGGCGAAGCTGTCGGCCCCACTCGCGGCACGGCGCGACGCCCCACCCACTGACTGGCCGATTTTGGGGAAGACGAAGAGGAAGACAAAGCACAGCAGGAAGGGCTGAATGATGGTGCGAAGGATGAAGATTTTGTAGTCCTTCTTGATGACCGTGAAGTCACGCAAGAGGAGGGCGATCAGCGCCGTTCGTCCAGCCGACCAGGTCGAGCGCGTCTGCTGCAGCGTGATGGGGTGAGCGCTCATTAGTCGCGTAATTCCCTTCCGGTCAGGGTGATGAAGACAGTTTCGAGCGTCGGCTCGGCGACCGAGAGGTCTTGAATAGCCACGTTCAATTCGTCGGCCACGGCCACCACGCTGGCGAGCAGGCGGTCCCCACTGGCGACGTGGAGTTCGAGGCCACGCTCGATATCGCGCACGGCGCTAGCGCCCTCAAAGGCCTGGAGGCGGGCGGCGAAGGCCGCGAGGTCACCGGTGGCCTTCACCGTGACGATGGTGTCGAT
>DAIPLC010000032.1:0-12533 GCA_036769405.1 Acidimicrobiales bacterium | reverse complement strand
GTGCGGGCGGAGGGACTCGAACCCACACTCCGGAGAACTGGTACCTAAAACCAGCGCGTCTGCCAATTTCGCCACGCCCGCAACGTTGCTAAGTCTAGGGCGCGGGAGGGAATGTGCTGAAGGGGGCAGTTAGTAGAGTGGAAGCATGATTAATTCTTCACTGCCCGATTCCTTCGCGTCCGTTGACCTCAACCAGCGCCTCCTGCGCGAGCGGATCGTTTTCCTCGGTACGCAGGTAGACCAGGAGTCGGCCAACCGAATCTGTGCCGAACTGCTGCTGTTGGAAGCGGAAGACCCCACTAAGGACATCTCGCTCTACATCAACTCGCCCGGTGGATCAGTGACCGATGGCCTCGCCATCTACGACACTATGCAGTACGTCCGCTGCGACGTGCGCACCATTTGCATCGGTATGGCCGCCTCGATGGGGCAGTTTCTGCTCTGCGCCGGCGCCAAGGGCAAGCGCTTCTCGCTGCCTCACTCGCGCATCTTGATGCACCAGCCCTCAATGGGTGGCATGCAGGGTCAGGCCTCCGACATCGCCATTCAGGCCGAGCAGATTGTCTACATGAAGGGCATGCTCGCCGAGCGCATCGCGTTCCACACTGGTCAGACTGTTGAGCGCATCACCGCCGACTCGGACCGTGACCGCTGGTTCACCGCCCAGGAGGCGCTCGACTACGGCTTCATTGACGCAGTCATCGACCGCTCTGGCCTCAACCCGAGCCTGTAGTGGACGACGCCGCTTCGGCGCCACACCACATCGCGTCACTCGCCGACGCCCCCGTTCGGGTGGTGAGTGCGCGCATTGGCCTCGGCACGCGTCTGTCTAATTTGTGGGGCCGTCGTGAGCTGCTTCGCAACCTCATCGCCTCAGACATTCGGATTCAGTACAAGGGGTCGGTGCTGGGCATTGTCTGGTCGATGCTGTCACCGGCATTCACGCTGGCGATCTTCGACCTCGTCTTTTCGATTTTCTTGAAGAACGGTATTCCGAACTTCGTGATTTACCTGTTCGCCGGACTCGTGGTCTGGAACATGTTCTTCGCCGGCGTGATGTCGGCCACCAGCGTGATCGTGGACCGCGCCGGACTGGTGAAGAAAGTGTCCTTTCCTCGGGAGATTTTGCCACTGTCGAACGTGGGCTCGGCCGTGGTGTACTTCGTTATCCAACTCGGCGTTCTGCTGTTGTTCTGCGGTGCACTCGGTCACGCGCCGGACTGGCACTTCTTCCTCGTCCTGCCCGTCACATTCGCGTGCCTGTACTTCTTCACCGCGGCCTTGGCCATCGTGATGTCGGCCCTCACGGTCTACCTTCGCGACCTCAAGCACCTCACCGCGGTGGCGCTCCAGCTCTGGTTCTACCTGACGCCCGTCGTCTACTCCTACGAGAACTCACTAGCACCCGCGCTGCACAAGCACGGGCTTGCGACGCTGTACTTCTTGAATCCGATAACGCTGATAGTGCTGACCTTCCAGCGGACCTTCTACGTGTCGAGCACCGTGATTTCTACCGTCACGCACCAGCCACTGAACCTCTTGCCAACCTGGAGCCTCGGTCAGTACTTCGAGCGCAACCTGGCCTGCTTGGGCGGCATGATTGTTCTGTTTCTCATCGCGTTGGCCATCTTCGGTCGACTCGAAGGCAACTTTGAATCGGAGCTGTAAATGACCACCGTTATCGACGTCGCCAACGTCAACAAGACCTTCAAACTGCACTACGAACGCAATCAGTCGCTGAAGGAACGCCTTCTGCACCCCCGCTCCGGCCGCACTGAGATATTCCAGGCGTTGCAGGATATTTCTTTCACCGTTGACGCCGGGGAGACCGTGGGCATTGTTGGTCACAACGGCTCGGGCAAGTCGACATTGCTCAAGTGCATCTGTGGTGTTTTACAGCCAACGTCGGGCTCGATCAGCCTGCGGGGCAACTTGGCCGCGCTCTTGGAGCTCGGTGCGGGATTTCAGGTTGAGCTCTCCGGGCGAGACAACGTCTATCTCTACGGCACCATGCTCGGGTTCTCGAAGAAGCGCATTGAGCAGATTTTTGACGAAATCGTTGCCTTCTCGGAAATTGAGCACTTCATTGACACGCAGGTCAAGTTCTATTCGTCGGGTATGTACGTCCGATTGGCCTTCGCCGTGGCCGTCAACGTCAACCCCGATATTTTGGTCGTTGACGAGGTCCTCGCCGTCGGCGACGAGCGCTTTCAGGCGAAGTGCATTGACCGCATTCGCCGCTTCCAGCAAGAGGGTCGAGCGATTTTGCTCGTGACTGACTAGGCCGATCAGGTACGCGCGCTTTGCGACCGAGCCGTGGTGTTAGACGGCGGTCGAATGTTGGCCAATGGCGACGTGGCCGATTCGCTGCGGATTTTCCGCGATGCGCTCATGCAAGAGACCATCGCCCACCAAACCGAGGGTGAAGCGGCCAGCATTGTCGTGGATTCGGTGACGACGCCCAATGGCTCCTTTGACGTGGCTACCGGTGCGGCGATGCGTTTCGATGTCCAGCTGACGTCAGAGACCGCCTACAGCGGCAACTTCGTTATGGAAATCTACTCGCGTGATGGCGTCCTCATCTGTCGCACGGACCGTCAGAGTTCGCCGGTAAATCTCCGCCCGGGTGCCAACGTTGTCAGCGTGGAGTTGCCGCACGTGCCCTTGCTCGACGGTGTCTTTGATATCAACGTCGGCATCGTGGACGAACGCGGTTCGAACGTCAAAGCCTGGAGCGAGAAGGTCGCCACCATGCAGGTCACCTACGGGGGCCGCGAGGGTGGACTGGTCGAACTAGGCGCGCTTATTCGCCAGCAGTAGCGAAGGTAGCCTCGGTGAGTCGAGGGTAGCTGCGCAGAGCACCGAAGAGACCCAGCTTGCCGCAGTCGAACGGGTAGGTCGCCCCGCCGAGTAAACGACGATCGCCGCGGGAGTTGCCGTAGGCGTAGATGATGGGCTCGCTCTCGTACCCTCGTTCGGCAATCCAGGTACTGAGTCGGCGCATCTTTTCGGTGCCTCGGCAGTTCTTGCCCAGGTAGCTTCCTGTCAGTTTTCCTCGAGCGTCCACGGCGAGGCGAGTACCGAGGCCCCCAGTGATGCCTAGTTCTTCGACGATGATGTCAACGTAGATCTGCGGCGAGGCCGACACGACGACCACGTCGTGGCCCTGCTCGACGTGCCAACGAAGTCGCCGCAACACGAGGTCGCGGCCCTCGTGGTGCAGGTGGTCGAGAATAAAGGAGCGGGACCGAGCGGTGACATCGGCCAGATCGAGGCCAGCGAGGACACCCTGAAAGAGGCGCTCCTTGGCGCCGTCGGCCCAGCGACCCGAGCGAGCCGCCCCGACGAGGAGAGGGATAGTGAGGGGGAGGGCGGCCTTCGAAACAGCGGCGTCGCCGGCGATAAAACGGAGCCAGTGGAAGACGCTGCCTCCTTCGGTGATGGTGCCGTCAAAGTCAAAGGCGGCCACGATGGGGGAGGTTGTCACCATTTTAGTTTCGCACGTCGCTGGTGGGGTGGCGACCTATACTCTATAAATCCACTAGGTTTTTGCAACAATAACGAAAACTGCGCTAAGGTACGTTGGTCAGCCGAGGGGCTGACTCAACCTACGAAGGAGCACCAATGGCGATTCGTCTTGGCGACGTGGCCCCGGATTTCACCGCGGACACCACGGAAGGAACTATCAGTTTTCACGAGTGGCTGGGTGACGGCTGGGGCATCTTGTTCTCTCACCCCAAGGACTTCACTCCCGTCTGCACCACTGAGCTCGGTGGCTTCGCGGCCCGCAAGGCCGACTTCGACGCCCGCAACACCAAGATCATCGGCGTCTCCGTCGACGACGTAGCGAGCCACAACCAGTGGAGCGCCGACATTGGCGAGACCCAGGGCACCGCGCTCAACTTCCCGTTGATTGGTGACGAGAACCGCGTCGTGGCCGACCTCTACGACATGATTCACCCAAACGCCAACGACACCCTGACGGTGCGCAGCGTCTTCATCATCGGCCCGGACAAGAAGGTCAAGTTGACCTTGACGTACCCCGCGTCGACCGGTCGCAACATTGACGAGGTCGTCCGTGTACTCGACTCGCTCCAACTCACTGCCGGCTACTCGGTGGCCACGCCCGTCAACTGGACGTATGGTGGCGACGTCATCATCGCTAATTCGGTAAGCGACGAAGATGCTGCCGTGAAGTTCCCGAAGGGTTTCACCCGAATCAAGCCCTACTTGCGCACCACCCCGCAACCCAATCTGTAGGACCGCACTCGGTACTCAGGTGTAGCGACATCGCTTCGCCTGAGTACCGTTGTGTTGATGCCCCCGTCATCGTGGGCTATAGTGTGTTTCCTCGCGGACGTAGCTCAGTTGGTAGAGCGCGACCTTGCCAAGGTCGAGGTCGCCGGTTCGAGCCCGGTCGTCCGCTCCAGTTCCATTTTTCCAGTCGGCATCGGAATTCCCAGTGCCTGACCCTCTCTGTCGTTCACTGCGCGAAGTACTCGACGCAGTGACTTGCAACGACCAAACATGGTAATGTCCCTCCTAATTAACAAATTCATCGTGGCACCTAGCCGCGATACCCGGGGGGGGAATATGAAGAGGTTGTGGACCACGTCGCTGGCGGTGGCATTAGTCGCTCCAGCGATTTCGATGTTGGGTGCAATCCCAACGCAAGCATCGGTGACGACGTCGCCGATGGTAATCATGCTGGCTAAGGGTGCCGCCGGGACGAGCGGCAGTGCCGCGAGTGCCTTGTCGGCTATTACTTCGAGCATTGCCAATTCGGGCGGACGAGTCACGTCACAAACCAGTGCGCCCCTCTCGGTGAGCGCCAATGTCTCGGCGGCTGAAGCGGCTCTTCTTAAGGGCACCAAGGGCGTCCTTTTGGTGGCGCCAAATGCTGTTATTCACGGACCAACGGCGAGCGTCGTCCCTCACGCCTCGGGATTGCACATCAGTCGCACGCCTCAGGGCGCGGTTGATGCCAATGGTAATCCTGTTGGTCAGTGCGGCACGCAAGCCGATCCGCAGCTCAATCCCGAAGCCGTGACTGCGATCAACGCGCCCGCCGCCTGGAGTGCGGGATTTACCGGAACGGGTGTGAGCGTGGCCTTCATGGCTGAGGGTATCGATACGACGAACCCGGACTTCCAGCGCAATGGTGCCTACAGTGGCGGCCAGAATGCCGGCACACCCGTCATTACCGCTCAGCCCGACTTTTCGGGTGACGGCAACCTGGCCAGTACCGGTGGTGGCGAGGCGTTCCTCGACGCTTCCTCTATTGGTGCGCAGGGCAACCAAACCTACGACCTCTACAACTACCCCGACAACATCAACAACGCGGGCTGCTACATCAAGGTAGTGGGCGTTGCCCCTGGTGCCTCAATGACCTCGCTCAAGGTGTTTGGCAAGGCCAACTTGACCACCACCTCCGGTTTCGTTGAGGCCATTCAGTACGCGATTGCGAACGGTGTGAAGGTGCTCAACGAATCTTTCGGAGGCAACCCCATGGGCGACTCCACCGCCGACGCCGTCAAAATTGCCAATGACGCGGCGGTGGCGGCTGGCGTCACCGTGGTGGTGTCGTCGGGCGATGCGGGGCCAACCAACACCGTTGGTTCTCCCGCCTCTGACCCCAACGTTATTGCTGTTGGCGCCTCGACTACTTTCCGTACCTACGCGCAAGATTTCTACGGTGGCTACAACGTCCCCGGCATTGGTAACGGTTCGTGGATCAACAACAACATCTCCGGTCTGTCGTCCGGCGGCATGACGCAGTCGGGTCGCACCGTCGACCTCGTTGCGCCCGGTGACCTCAACTGGGCACTGTGCTCGACCAATGCCACCTACGCCGACTGTGCCGGATACGACTTGACCATTTCGGGAGGTACCTCGGAGTCAGCACCGCTGACCGCTGGCGCCGCCGCTGACGTGATTCAGGCCTACCGCTCGAGCCACGCGGGGACCTACCCAACGCCTGGCCTGATCAAGCACATCTTGATGAGTACCGCCACTGACGTCAACGCCCCTGCCACTGAACAGGGTGTCGGACTTCTGAATGTCGGTGCCGCCGTGCAGCTCGCAAAGTCCATCGACGCCTCGAAGAAGGGTAGTCCTTCAGGCAGTGTCTTGATGACCTCTGACAGCTTGACTTTGTCGGGCAAAGCTGGTCAAAAGACGATCTCGAAGCTTTCCTTCCAGAACACTTCGAATACGGCCGCGAGCGTCAGCTTTAGCGCTCGTCAGTTGACTCCTTCGGGAAACGAGACTGGCTCATTCACACTTGACCCCAGTGTTACGTCGACGCAGCCCACCTTCCCAGTTTGGAATGGTGCACAAGAGACGTACCAGACCACGCACTTTACGGTTCCTGCGGGGACCGACCACGTGAGCTTCGCGAGTGACTTTACCTTCACGGGACAAAGTTCGGTGTTGCACGTGGCTCTGTTTGACCCCAGTGGTAACTACGCTGGCTACTCCGAATCGCAGGGATTGGCCGACCACACGAACATCGAAGTGGCATCGCCAGCGGCCGGTACGTGGACGGCGGTGTACTTCACTGTCTCCAACACGTGGTGTGCTTCCTGCCAGGGCACCTCAGGCACAATTCAGTGGGAAGCGGACTACTCAAACTGGACGTCGACTTCGTTGGGTACGAGCATTTCCCTCGGTGCTGGTAAGACGGGCCCCAAGAGCGTTGTTTTGTACCTCCCGAATGTTGCCGGTGATTACTCGGCGTCTATTCAGGCTTCGGTAACGCCAACGGGGGCGGGATCGCCAACGCAGACCATTTCAATTCCGGTCACCGAGCGAGTTGCCGTCACGATTGCTGGTGGTGCAGGTAACTTCCGCGGTGTGATAACGGGTGGTAACGGTCGCGCCGGTGTCTACGGCCAGGCCAATACGTTCAACTTCCCAGTAAGTGCTGGTACTCCTAACATTGAGGCTGACATTGAGTTGGCCAACTTTGCGGGTGCGGGCCGCCTTGCCGGCGACCAGATTGTGGGTGCACTCATTGACCCCAACGGAAACCTGCAGGCCTACGACACCAACTACACCTTGGGCCAGTCCGGCAGTGAAGTTGCGTTGCCCTACTTGTCTCTGTACGCGGCAAATCCCGTGGCTGGAACTTGGCAGCTTGAATTGTGGGCTGCCAACCCGGTGGTGGGCAACACGCTCGAGACGCCGTTCCACGGCCAGATCTTGATGGACGCTGTTTCGGTCAAGACCACCTTGCCGAATAGCAGTGGAACGACGGTGTCGGCGTCCAGCGGTGCGATGGCGACTGTCAGTATTACGAACAATGGCCTGACGCCAATGTTCCTCTCGACTGACGCTCGCGGCACCCAAAGTGCAACCTACAGTCCCTACGCCACTGCTGACCTATTTGGTCAACCGTCGACTATGGCGCTGAACAAGTCCTGGGCCTACTACGTGCCAACTCAGACATCGTCAGTGACGGCCACACTGAGCAGTGTGGTGAACGCCACCTTCGATGTGGGTTCGTGGATTGGTGACCCCGAGTTCTCCGTTCTGCAGAATGCACCTGACCTCACCACGAATGGGAATTCTCTCACCTACGCTCCGGCTGGCGGTGTGGAGTCCGGTGTTTGGCAGCAGGGTTGGGCGTACGCCACACCGGCTGGCGCCACTGGTGTTGACGCCACCCAAACAGCGACGGCAGGTTTCTCGTTTACCGCGAAGGCCTTCGACGACTCCGTGACCACCTCTATCGGTGACTTGCAGGAATACTTGATGGGATTTGGGGCAAACCAAGGCACCGGTACCACGGTCTTCCCTGGTCAGACGGTGAACATTAAGGTGGCCATTAACCCGACTGCCACAGTGGGCACGACGGTTACTGGAAATCTCTCTCTGGAAACGGGATCAATTGGCAACTGGCTTCTTGGCTTGTCGCAGTTGACGGGAACCTCGCCCTTCTTTAGCGAGGTTGCTCAAATTCCCTACAGCTACACCGTCGGTAGCTAGTAACTCGTAGTATCCGCTCAATGGCCCCGGCGAATAGCCGGGGCCATTGAGCGTTGGTGCGGAAAATTAGGGTCGGCAAGTGCCGCGATAGTGTTGCGCGAAGCGAAGTAGCGAGGCCTCGTGCGTTTACAGAGACGTGGCCAATAGTTGATTTAGTTAGTGGTCGACGGCGGTGCGAACAACGTGTTCCGGTAGTGGACGAGTTCGCTGATCGAAGCGCGAATGTCGTCAAGCGCTCGATGAGTGGAGGGCTTTTCCTCTGCCGTCGCCAGTACCGCCGGATTCCAACGCCGGGCGAGCTCCTTGATAGTTGAGACGTCCACGTTGCGGTAATGGAAAAACGCTTCCAGCTCGGGCATGTATTCCTGAAGGAAACGGCGGTCCGTGCCAATTGAGTTGCCGCAGAGTGGCACCGAACGAGGCTCGCTGATGTGTTCCTTGAGGAATGCCAGCGTCCGTGCCTGCGCGTCAGCGACCGTCACGGTGGATGCCATGATCTGGGGGAGCAATCCGGAACTGGTGTGCATGGCGGTAACGAAATCCCCCATGTGAGAGAGATCTTCGGCGCTTGCGTGCAAGACCAGATCAGGACCCTCGGCGACGATGTTGAGATGATCATCGGTGAGCAGCGTCGCGATTTCAACAATGACGTGGCGACCAGGTTCGAGACCGGTCATTTCGAGGTCCATCCAAGCAAGCATGCACTCAGCCTACGACCTCGACGCCGAGCGCTAACCTCGCGGCATGCAGATTTCCATTCAGCGACTCCACCCCGACGCGATACTGCCTCGCATTGCGCTCGAGGGTGATGCTGGATGTGACCTCGTGTCGGTCGAAGAAGTCGTGCTCGCCAAAGCCGGAGGTCGGGCCATGGTGGCGACGGGCCTCGCGATAGCAATTCCCGAAGGCTACGGAGGGTTCGTCCTCCCACGCTCGGGTCTCGCCGCACGTTTTGGTGTCACGTGCCTCAATGCTCCAGGTTTGATCGATGCGGGGTACCGGGGCGAGCTGAAGGTGGTGCTGGTGAACACCGACCCTGAGCGTGAGTACGTTGTGCAGCCGGGGGATCGTATTGCCCAGTTGGTTGTTCTCGCCACCCCGCTTCTCTCGTTCGTTGAAAGCAGTGAACTTCCGGCCTCGAAGCGGGGCTCGGGGGGATTCGGGTCTTCTGGCCGCTAGTGCGGTTGTTACGCGTTGCTGCATCGGCTAGAGTGGGATTCCCTGCGGACGTAGCTCAGTTGGTAGAGCGCGACCTTGCCAAGGTCGAGGTCGCCGGTTCGAGCCCGGTCGTCCGCTCCAAGCGAAAATCCCGCTTCTGTTCGCAGAAGCGGGATTCTTCGTTTTCCTGGGCCGCTCATGGCAGCCCAGAGAGTATGGGGCAATCAGCGTTGCACGGTGATGTCCCTCGTCATCCTGACTGCGCACTACCATTGAGAGTTGACACGTGTTTTTAGCTAGGGGAGCCTTCCATGATTCGTACTTCACTGTTCCGCACACTCGCGACCACGGCTGGTGCCGCGGCCCTCGTCCTCGCCTCAACGGTGAGTGCCGGTGCGGCCACGATGACCATGGCGTCACTGAATGCCAAGGATGCGGCCCTCGTTCCCGCCGCCTACAAGCACGTGACCTGGCAGGTCGCCACGGACGCCACCTACGCCCCAGACGAGTCAATGAACGGCAACACGATGGTCGGCTTCGACGTCGACCTGATGAAGGCCGTCGCCACCACCCTCGGGGTCAAGATCGTTGAGAACAACGTCACGTTTGACAACATCATCGTTGGTATTCAGTCGAAGAAGTACGCAGTGGGTAACTCCTCCTTCACCGACACCAAGGCTCGCGAGAAGCAAGTCAACTTCGTGGACTACTTCAAGGCCGGCGAAGGCGTCTACGCCAAGACCTCGTCCACCGCGCCCTTCACCAGCACGCAGAGTTTCTGCGGTACCTCGGTGGCCGTCGAGACCGGCACCGTTGAACAGACTGACGCCGCCGCTATCAAGTGCACCAACGGCAAGAAGGTCACCTTTGACACCTACCCAACGCAGACCGAGGCCAACACCGCCGTGGCGTCGGGTCACGACGCCTTCGGTTTCGCCGACTCACAGATCGCCGGCTACATCGCCGCGCAGAGCAAGGGTGTCTTCAAGTACGTCGGTAAGCCCGTTGCCGTGGCGCCGTACGGCATTGCCGTAGCCAAGACCAACGATGGCCTGGCCCTCGCCAAGGCCATCCAGGCAGCCATGAAGACCCTCGTCGCCAACGGTACGTACGGCATGATTCTTTCGAGCTACGGCGTCACCAGTGGCGCCCTGACCGCACCGCAGATGGTGCTCAACGGCGCCACGTCCTGATCGACGCCGCGAGCGCTCGATGCCTGACGAAGCTAGTAGTTCGACGCCGGTCGTAGTTCCCCTACGCCACCCACTTCGGTGGGTGGCGTCGGCCGTTGTTGCGGTGCTGGTGGCGATGTTCGTCCACACTCTGTTCTCGAAGATTCCGTCGGGGCAAACGGTCTGTCAGCAGGTCAATGGCCAGCGAGTCTGCGGACCGCAGCAGGTGTGGCGCTTTGGATGGACCGAGGTATTTCACTACCTGACCGACCCCTTGGTCGTGCAGGGGGTCGAAATGACCCTGTTCGTCACCGTCATGGCCATGATCATTGGCTTCGTACTGGGTCTCATCATTGCCATCATGCGCATGTCGTCGAATCGACTGCTGTCGAGTATCGCGTGGCTCTACACCTGGTTCTTCCGCGGCACACCGGTCTACGTGCAATTGCTGTTCTGGTTCAACATCGCCATTCTCTACCAATCGTTCACGCTGGGCATTCCCTTTACCCACGCCTTCACATTGGCCACCATTAGTTCAAACTCGATCTTCACCGTGATTCGGGCGGCGATTATTGCCTTCGGCCTGAATGAGGCCGCCTACTTCGCGGAGATTGCCCGTGGCGGCCTTCTCTCGGTCGACGAGGGGCAACTCGAAGCCGCCAAGGCGATTGGCATGACTCGCCTGCAGTCGCTGCGCTTCATCATCGTTCCGCAGGCGATGCGCGTCATTATTCCGCCCTCGGGCAACGAGGTGATCTCCATGCTGAAGACCACCTCTATCGCCGTGGCAATTGGTTTACCCGAGTTGCTCTACCAAACGGAAAATATTGCCGCTCGGACGTATCAGATTGTCCCGATGTTGATTGTGGCGTCGCTGTGGTACCTCGCGGTTACCACGGTCCTTTCCGTCGGTCAGTTCTACGTGGAGCGCCACTTCGCTAAGGGCGCCCTGCGCACGTTGCCACCCACACCGGTGCAACGCATCCGCGCTGATTTTGCTGGCTCATTTGTCGGGCGACGCTGGAGGATGCGATGACCTCGTCCATGGTGGAAATTTCGTCCTTGCGCAAGTCCTACGGCGCCAATGAGGTGCTCAAAAGTGTGGACCTGCAGGTGGCGAGGGGCGAGGTGACGTGCCTGATTGGCCCCTCGGGCTCGGGAAAATCAACGCTGCTGCGCTGCATCAATCAACTGGAAAAGCACGACGCGGGTATCTTGCGTGTCGATGGCGAGCTCATTGGCTACCAGCTTCGTAATGGAAAACTCTACGAACGTTCCGAGCGTGAACTGTGTGAGGACCGCGCCGCCATTGGCATGGTCTTTCAGCGATTCAATCTCTTCCCTCACCTCACGGTGCTCGAAAATGTCACCATCGGGCAAGTGCGGGTCAAGGGGGTCAACGTGGCGCAGGCGCAGGCCAAGGCGCGTGAGCTCCTCGCTCGCGTGGGTCTCGACGCCAAGGAGTCCCACTACCCAGCCCAGCTCAGCGGCGGCCAGCAGCAACGCGTGGCCATTGCCCGCGCCCTGGCGATGGAGCCAAAGTTGATGCTCTTTGATGAGCCGACTTCGGCCCTCGACCCCGAACTCGTTGGTGAGGTCCTTGACGTGATGAAGGACCTCGCCCGTAGCGGCATGACGATGGTCGTGGTGACCCACGAAATGGGGTTTGCCCGTGAAGTGGCCGACTCGGTCTACTTCCTTGACGCGGGCGTCATTGAGGAATCGGGGGACCCTCGAGAGGTCTTGGTCCGCCCCGCCTCGCAACGACTGCAGGACTTCTTGTCCAAGGTGCTCTAGCATCAGGTTCACAAGCGCCCGCTGCGGCGCGTCCGAAGGAGGGGTATGCACCCTGATTACATCCCCTATCTCGCCGCACAGGCGAACCCCGTGCACCCGGATGAAACGACCTACGAGATTCGTCGTCGTGCGTACCGCGCGCAATCACACGTACTGGAAGGTGATCGTCCCGACATGGCCGAGGTGCGAGACATCAGTATTCCGCTTGACGGTCGCACTGTCGCGACACGGCTCTTCGTACCACTTGAGGAAACACACCAGGCCATCGTCCTGTACTTTCACGGCGGATCCTTCGTCATCGGTGACCTCGATACCCACGACGCCTTGTGCCGACGACTGAGTCGGGCCACCGGGATGCGATTCCTGGCTGTTGACTACGCCCTGGCGCCCGAGCGCCCATTTCCGGCTGGCCTCAAT
>DAIPLC010000031.1:11257-12595 GCA_036769405.1 Acidimicrobiales bacterium | reverse complement strand
GTGTCAGGGATGAAGCCGTACTCAGCGGGGTAGCCCATCGACACAATCAAGTGGCGGTCCAGCATGATGGTGTGGGTTTCGTGGTCGTATTCGTACTTGTTCTGGCTACCAGCCGGGATTTCCACGATGACGTTGACGGTGCTCACTGCGACTCCTTGCGAAAAGGTGGCATTCGCCACTCGGACAACTTTAGTCCTAGGAGGTGGTCACGCCCACTGAAATTTGCTCTCTACACTTGAGGCGTCACAAGCGTGGCGCTTGAGGAGTTTTCAGTGGAACGCATTGGTGTTGTGGGCTGTGGCCAGATGGGTGGCGGTATCGCCGAGGTGTGTGCACGGTCCGGTCTAAGTGTGACGGTGGTTGAATCATCCCCCGAGGCGCTCGAGGTTGGTCGCGCGCGAGTACTCGCCGCACTGGCGAAGTCCCTCGAACGCGGCAA
This sequence comes from Acidimicrobiales bacterium, assembly GCA_036769405.1. Classification (GTDB taxonomy): domain Bacteria; phylum Actinomycetota; class Acidimicrobiia; order Acidimicrobiales; family RAAP-2; genus RAAP-2. The sequence goes on along the minus strand of DAIPLC010000031.1, from coordinate 12,156 downwards.
CCTGACCGAGGTGGAACATGACGCCGCGACGCAGCGCCTGCACTTCACGACGGCGCTCGAGGAACTCGCTCCCGTGGAGGCCGTTATCGAAGCGGTGTCCGAGCAGGCCGACATTAAGTACGACCTCTTTCGTCGCCTCGGTGAGATCTGCGGCGCCACTACCGTGCTGGCCTCGAACACGTCCTCCATTCCGATCCACTCAATCGCCGAGGTGACGGCCCACCCCGAACGCGTGATTGGACTGCACTTCTTCAATCCAGTCCCCGTCATGAAGCTGGTCGAGGTCATCGCCGCGCCGCGCACAAGCAGCGAGACGAAGCGCCTCGCCTACGACCTCGCCGCCACGCTCAACAAGACGGCCATTGCCGCGCCCGACCAGGCCGGCTTCATCGTCAATTATTTGCTCATTCCGTACCTGGTGAGCGCGATTCGCCTCTTCGAGTCCGGCCTCGCCAGCGCGCAAGACATTGATAACGGCATGATGCTCGGTTGCGCCCACCCGATGGGCCCCCTTCGCTTGACCGACCTCATCGGACTGGACACGACCTTGGCCATCGCCGACCTCCTGTTCGAGTCCTTTGACGAACCTCAGATGCAGGCGCCGTCACTGCTGCGCACCATGGTGCGCGAGGGCAAACTCGGGCGCAAGAGCGGCGAGGGCTTCTTCTCCTACCCCGCGAACGGGGCCTAACTAACCCCTAGGTGACAGGGTTGCGGTGAGTGAAACGCTCATCGCGGAATTCCTCGTTGGTCACTACGGCGACCAGGTGATCAACCGCGTCGTAGATGTCGACAAAGCGAAGGTACAAAGGTGCGAACCCGAAGCGAGCGATGTCGGGATCGCGGAAGTCACCGGTCACACCACGGGCAATCATGGCCTGAACAATGCCGTAACTCTC
>DAIPLC010000031.1:0-11157 GCA_036769405.1 Acidimicrobiales bacterium | reverse complement strand
CGGGTTCGTGATCACGTTCTGCCAGCGTGGGGCAATGTAGCCAAAGGCGGGGGCGCCTGGTCCGCCGTTGAGGTACTTGTACCCACAGCCGGCGGCAAAGTCCACGTTGGCCCCCGTGACATCGAGCGGAACCGCACCCGTGGAGTGGGCAAAGTCCCAGAGCATGAGGGCACCAACCGCGTGCACCTGCGCCGTAATGCCGTGCAAGTCGAGTTGCTCGCCCGTGCGAAAGTCGACGTGAGTCAACATGACGAGGGCAACATCGTCGCTCAGGTGCTCAGCCAGTGTGGCGCGATCAATGGCCCGTACTTCAATGGGACGGCCGGCTCGCGCGGCGACGGCCTCGGCAATGTAGACATCGGAGTGAAAGTTGGCGGCGTCCGTGATCAACACGTGGCGATCGGGACGAAGTTCGAGGGCGCCGCCAATCAACTTGGCGAGCATGAAGGTCAACGTGTCCGCGCAGACCACGTCAGACTCACCAGCGCCGATAAGGGTGGCGAGACGCGCCCCCACCGTGAGGGGCTTGTCCATCCATCCTGCGGCGTTCCAGGACCGCACGAGCCCCTTGGCCCATTCGTCGTTCAAGGTCGTCTCAACCCGCTGTTTCGCCTCGCGAGACAACGGTCCGAGCGAATTCCCGTCCAAATAAATCTCACCTGGCTCGAGCAAGAACGAATCGCGAAGAGGTGCGAGAGTATCCCCCTCGTCCATCAGTTGGCAGTCGTTACGCGTGATCACAGTACGGACCTCACTTCCCAGAGTTCGGGGTACAGGCGCGCCCCGAGTGTTGTTTCAAGATACGCCATACCGTCAGATCCCCCGGTGCCCTGTCGGCGACCTATTTGGCGACCGGCCATGAGCATGTGCTGGTAGCGCCAGGACATCAGGTGCTCATCGTGATCGAGGAGCAGCTCCGCCACCTCGTGCAGCGCCGCACGTTCGGGTGTCTCGTGGGAGCGGTAAATCGACACCAACTTGTCGAGGTACGGCTCTTCACCAGACACGAGGCGATCAACGGCGGCTCGAAGCCCGTCGGCCAGCGAGCGACGCTCGGCGATGGCGCGCAGCCACGCCTTCGTCTCATCACTGAAGAGTGGGAACGACAGCATGGACTCTTTCCCACCACCGCTGAGGAACTCAATGGCGCGGAACTGGAAGGACTGAAAGCCGGATGCGGGATCGAGCGGGTCGCGGAAGGCGAGGAAGCCCTCTGGTGACATGGTCTCGAGCACCGCGAGGTGCGAGAGCAGCAGTCGTTCGACCGTCACCACGCGGGTGAGGTGCGGTCGAGCCCGCCACGGTGCACCGTCGAGCAGGGCCGCGGTGGCGCGTTGAATTTCATCAATGATGATCTTGAACCAGAGTTCGTAACTCTGGTGCACGACGATGAACAACAACTCGTCGGGAGCGTTGTCGGTGAGCGGGACCTGCAGGGTCAATAAGTCATTGATCTTGAGGTACGTCGAGTAGTCGGTACCAGCCATAGTTAGCGTGTCAACGGCTTGTACTTGATGCGGTGTGGGGTGTCGGCGTCGGTGCCAAGACGCTTGTGGCGATCGGCCTCGTAGTCCGAGAAGTTCCCCTCGAACCAGCGCACCATGGCGTCACCCTCGAACGCCAGCACGTGGGTGGCGATGCGGTCGAGGAACCAGCGGTCGTGGCTAATGACCACAGTGCAGCCGGGAAACCCGAGCAGGCCGTCTTCGAGGGCGCGGAGCGTGTCGACGTCGAGGTCGTTGGTCGGTTCGTCGAGGAGCAGAACGTTGCCGCCACTTCGCAGGACCTTGGCCAACTGCACGCGGTTTCGCTCACCACCGGAGAGTTCGCCAACTTTCTTCTGCTGGTCGGAACCCTTGAATCCGAAGCTTGCCACGTAGGCGCGAGCGTGGATCTCACGGTTACCAACAACCATGTGCTCCTGGCCACCACTGACTTCGTCAAAGACTGTCGCCTGAGGGTCGAGATTGTCTCGTGACTGGTCGACGTAGGCGAACTGCACTGTTGTACCAACCTGGAGTTCGCCACTGGTCGGCGTTTCAATGCCCGTGAGCATCTTGAACAACGTGGTCTTACCAGCACCGTTGGCGCCGATGATGCCCACAATGCCGCCCGGGGGCAACATGAAGTTCAGATCCTCAATGAGGAGTCGGTCGTCAAACGCTTTGGTCAGGTTTGTTGCGTTGACCACCACATCACCCAGACGAGGTCCGGCGGGAATCGCAATTTCCATCTTGTCGGCGCGACGTTCAGCGGCTTCGGCCTCGGCGACCAGGTCGTTGAAGGCATTCAGACGGGCCTTACCCTTACTCTGGCGGGCCTTCGGGGCCATACGAATCCACTCGAGCTCGCGTTCGAGCGCGGCCTGACGGACCTTGTCAGACTTTTCCTCGGCGGCGAGACGCGCCTGCTTCTGTTCCAGCCAGCCGGTGTAATTGCCCTCGTAGGGGATGCCGTGACCGCGGTCGAGTTCGAGAATCCACGACGCCGCATTGTCGAGGAAGTAGCGGTCGTGGGTAATCGCGACGACCGTACCGGGGTAGTCCTGGAGCGTGCGCTCGAGCCACGCCACCGATTCGGCGTCGAGGTGGTTCGTCGGTTCGTCCAACAGCAAAAGGTCGGGCTTCGATAGCAGGAGGCGGCACAACGCCACGCGACGCTTCTCACCACCGGAGAGGGTGGTGACGTCGGCGTCCGCTGGTGGGAGGCGCAGGGCGTCCATGGCAATCTCAAGCTTGCGATCAAGATCCCACGCTTCGAGTGCATCAATTTTCGTCTGCAGGGTGGCCTGCTCGGCGAGGAGAGCGTCAAAGTCGGCGTCGGGATCGGCGAATCCGGCGCAGACCTCGTTGAAACGGGCGAGCAAGTCGCGCTGCTCGGCCACGCCGTCGGCCACGTTCTCCACCACGTTCTTAGTGGGGTCGAGCTGCGGCTCTTGCGGCAGGTAGCCCACCGTAAAGCCAGGGGTCAGTCGAGCCTCGCCGGAGAAGCCATCGTCCAGCCCGGCCATGATGCGCAGCAACGACGATTTACCCGAGCCATTCGAGCCAATGACGCCGATTTTGGCGCCGGGGTAAAAGGAAAGATTGATGCCCTTGAGGACTTCACGGTCTGGTGGGTAGAAGCGGCGCAAGTCGCGCATCGAGTAGATGTACTGAGCAGTCATACTCCTATTCTCCCACGTCGCTCGGGTGTCCGACGGCGCGCGCGAGCGCCGTAGCATGGAGGCATGTCCTCCCCCACTACACCCCTCCATCGTCACGCCCCCGATTGGCTCATCCTCACCATTGCCTGCGTCGCGCAGTTCATGGTCGTCCTCGACGTCTCTATCGTCAACGTCGCCCTGCCCCACATGGGTTTTGACTTGCACCTGAGTCAGACCAAGGCTCAGTGGATTGTGAATGCGTACGTACTGACCTTTGCCGGTTTCTTGCTCCTCGGTGGACGATGCGCCGACCTCTTTGGCCGCCGTCGGGTCTACCTCGTTGGCGTCCTGATCTTCACTTTGGCCAGCGTGGGGGCGGGTATGGCGCACACCGGTGCGCAAATGATTATCGCCCGTGCCGTTCAGGGTCTGGGCGGTGCCATTTTGTCCCCCGCCACCCTGACCATTATTGTCACCACGTTTGCCGGTCCTCGTATGCCGAAGGCAATTGGTGCCTGGAGCGCAGTGGCGGGTGCCGGTGGTGCCGTGGGTGGCCTCGCCGGCGGCTTACTTACCGGCCTCACCTCGTGGCGCTGGTGCTTCTTCGTCAATGTGCCCTTTGGCATCATCGCCACCGTTGCCGCCGTCATGTACCTGCAGGAGCGTCGTAACGCGCAGTCCACGGCCAAGCTGGACGTGACGGGGGCCCTCCTCATTACCGGTGGACTTAGTGCCTTTATCTACGCCGTCGTCAACACCACGACCGAGGGATGGGGCGCGAGCTCAACCTTGGTGTGGCTCGGTGTGGCCTCGGTTGGCATTGTCGGCTTCGTGTTCTGGGAGGCCAAGGTGGCCACACAGCCACTCGTTCCCTTCCGGGTCTTCCACTCGCGCCCGCTCTCCATCGCCAACCTGGTCATGCTCCTCGCGGGCGGTGCCTTCTTTTCGATGTGGTTCTTCCTGACGTACTACTTCCAGGAGATCCTCGGGTACGGCGCCGTTCGCGCCGGCTTCTCATTCCTGCCAATGGCCGTGGCCATCATCATCGGCTCCCAGGTTTCGTCACGACTCCTCGTGAAGGTCGGTGTGCGTCCCATCATCCTCGTGGGATCAGCCCTGGCCACCCTTGGGTTCTTTTGGTTGAGTTTGATCACTATTCACTCGACCTACTGGGTTAATCTGCTGCCCGCCTCGTTTGTCGCCTCGTTCGCGATGGGACTGCTGTTCGCACCACTCGCCACCGCCGCGACGGCCAAAGTTGACCGTGCCGACGCCGGCCTGGCTTCTGGTGTACTGAACTCGTCGCGTCAAATTGGTGGATCGCTGTCGTTGGCCGTGCTCGGCACTATTGCCGCCGACCGGACGGCGTCGGTCATGATTGCCAACAGCCACCTCCAAGGCGTACTCGTCACCAAAGCCCAGCAAATTACTGCCCTCCACGTCGCCTACGTCGATGGCTACATTCGCGCCTTCCAGGTCGCCGGCGGGATTACGGCCCTGGCCTTCTTCATGTCGCTCCTGATGCCCGCCGGTGTCGGACACCACTCAAGCCACGCCGCACCCGCACCCGAGACCGCGGGCGCAGCCGGCCACTGAGCCACCGCACACGAACTGCTGGCGAGGGCTATTCTCACTAGCAGAGAAGTTTTCGAGAGGGTGGGACCGCGCGGTCACGCTCGATCGTCAAACGACCCATTCGGGTCATCTATACAAGGGAGAAATACATGAGGAAGTTCCAACACCTCGTCACCACCCTCGGCGCCAGTGCTCTGGTTCTGGGAACGTTGACGATGGGCGTCGCCACCACGGCGACCGCCGCTACCGGCTTCAAGGCCTGTGTCGTCACCGACACCGGTGGTATCAACGACAAGTCCTTCAACGCCTCGGCGTGGAAGGGCGCGCAGGACGCCAAGATGGCGCACTCCGACATCTCGATTTCGTACCTTTCGTCGAAGTCCAGCACTGACTACGCTCCGAACATCACCACGTTCGAGGGCCAGGGCTGTGGCATCATCGTGACCGTCGGCTTCCTCATGGACGCTGCGACTGCCGCTGCCGCTGACGCTGCGCCAGACCAGGAGTTCGCCATTGTGGACGACGCACCAATGACCAAGGTTTCGCACAACGTGCTCGCCTTGCAGTACCAGACCAACCAGGCTGCTTTCCTCGGTGGCTACTTGGACGCTGCTACCTCGAAGACCGGCGTTGTTGCCACCTACGGTGGTATGAACTTCCCAACCGTTGCCATGTACGAGAGCGGCTTCATCGCCGGTGTTCGCTACTACAACAAGGTGAACCACGCCCACGTCAAGGCACTGGGCTTCACGCCTAGCAAGGGCACCTGCACCTTGGCTGCCTGCCCCGGTACCGGTACCTTCATTGGTAACTTCTCCGACCAGACTGCTGGTAAGCAGGACACCGCGAACTTCTTCGCTCAGGGTGCCGACATTGTCTTCCCCGTCGCTGGTTCCGTGGGCCTCGGCTCCGTTGCCGCTTCGCAGCAGGCCGGCGCTGGTCACTACGTGACCTGGGTCGACTCGAACGGCTGTGTCTCGGACGCTGCTCAGTGCAAGTACTTCAACGCCACCGTGGCCAAGGGTGTTGAGCCCTCGGTTGCCTCGGCTATCGAAGCTGCGTACGCTGGCACCTTCAAGGGTGGTACCTACCTGGGCACCCTCGCCAACCAGGGCACCGCTCTCGAGTACAACTCGACCAAGGCCTCGGCCGCGGTGAAGGCTGCGATCGCGAAGATCACCAAGGGTATTGAGGCCGGTACGATTTCGGTCAACCCGAACGCGTACCCCGCCAACAACTAGTCACACCACGCACGCTTCGCGTGCCGTGACCGAAAAAGACCCGGGCCAGGTGGCCCGGGTCTTTTTCATGACTACGATGGAAAATCATGCGTGTCGAGTTACGAGGGATTACCAAACGTTTCGGTTCCTTCACGGCGAACGACGCTATTTCGCTCACGGTAGAGCCGGGGCAAATCCACTGTTTATTGGGTGAAAACGGAGCTGGAAAGTCCACGTTGATGAACGTCGTCTTCGGACTGCTCGAGGCTGACGAAGGTGAGATGCTCATCAACGGTGAGCCGGTGCGCTTCGCCAACTCTGGCGACGCCGTACGCAAGGGCATTGGCATGGTGCACCAGCACTTCATGCTGGTGCCCGTCTTTACCGTGGCCGAGAATGTCGTGCTGGGCTTTGAGCCCACCAAGTCACTGGGTCGCCTTGACGCCAAAGCCGCCGCCGACCAGATCCGCGCCTTGAGCGCCCGCTTCGGTCTCGACGTCGACCCTGACGCGGTCGTCGAAAATCTGCCCGTGGGTCTTCAGCAGCGCGTGGAAATCATCAAAGCTCTTTCCCACGACGCCGAGTTGCTGATCCTCGACGAGCCCACGGCCGTGCTGACACCGCAGGAAATCGATGCCCTCATGGACATCATGCGCTCGCTGGCCGCGGCCGGGAAGTCAATCTTGTTTATTACCCACAAGCTCAAAGAAGTACGTGCCGTCGCCGACGTCATCACCGTCATTCGTCAAGGTCGAGTCGTGGACACGGTCTCGCCAGCGTTGTCCGAGGGCGAGTTGGCGACCGCCATGGTCGGTCGCAGCGTGTCGCTCACGGTGGCCAAGGAAGACGTCGCCGTCGGCGCAACGGTGCTCGAATTGCGTAACGTCACCATTCGCGACGAACGTGGCGTAGCGGTGGTGAACAACGTGTCCCTCGATGTTCGCGAAGGGCAGATTATGGCCATCGCCGGCGTGCAGGGTAATGGTCAGACCGAACTCGTCGAGGCCATCGCCGGACTGCGGCACGTCGAATCTGGCACCATCACGCTCGGTGGCCGAGACATCACCAACGCCTCCCCTCGTCAGATTCTTGACGCCGGTCTCGGACACGTTCCCGAGGACCGCCAGCGCGACGGACTCGTTCTCTCGTTGAGTGTGGCCGACAATCTCGTACTCAACGCCGCCGCCAAGGCACCATTCGCCAAGGGGTGGAACCGTCGCCTCTCCGCGGTGCGGGACAACGCGACCGCCCTGGTCGAGCGCTTCGACGTGCGGACCACGGGCATCGACGCCGAGGTTGGTTCACTCTCGGGCGGCAACCAGCAAAAGGTCATTGTGGCCCGCGAACTCTCGCGTGACATCACCTGCTTCATCGCAGCCCAGCCCACGCGAGGGCTAGACGTCGGCTCCATTGAGTACGTGCACTCCCAGATTGTGGCCGAACGAAACAGTGGGCGGGGCGTGGTTATCGTGTCGTCCGAACTCGACGAAGTGCTCGCACTCGGCGATCAGGTGGCCGTCATGTTCGCGGGCACCATCGTTGACGTCGTGGACTCCTCCGTGGGCCGCGAAGCCATTGGTCTACTCATGGCTGGAGGTGGCAAGTGAACCGCCCCTCCCTGCGTCGCATCGGTGAGAGCCCCTCGCTCCTCACCTTCTTCGCTCTGCTACTCGGTTTCCTCATCGGGGCCATCGTCATCATCGCGACCACCGCGCCGGTCCTGAACGCGTGGCGCCAACTCTTCAGTTCACCCACGGCACTCTTTCACGCACTCAACGTGACCTTCGACAATGTGGGGGCGGCGTACCGTGCACTGTTCGTCGGCTCGATTGGTAACCCCAGCAACTTTGCCCACTCGATCGCCACTGGTCAATCGTGGACGGCAACGCTGACGCCGATTTCGGAAACCCTCACCTACGCCACGCCATTAGTCATCGCGTCGATGGGTGTGGCGTTGGCCTTTCAGACCGGCATCTTCAACATCGGCGCCAACGGTCAAGCCATTTTGGGCGGGATTGGTGGTGCGTGGATTGGTTCGATGGTGCACGCTCCCATGATCGTGCACCTGCCTCTCACGTTGCTCGCCGGCGTCGTGGGAGGAGTGCTCGGCGGCCTGATACCGGGCATTCTCAAGTCCTTCGCCGGCGCCCACGAAGTGATCGTCACGTTGATGCTGAACTACGTCATTGCCTTCTTCCTCGTCTACGTGGTGCAGTCAACGCCACTTCAACAACCCGGCCAAGCCAATGACATTTCGCGCACGTTGGACCACTCGGCACTCCTCTTGCCGCTCTTTGGCACCGGATCGGGACTGCGCGTGAGCTACGGTGTCTTCGTCGCCGCCGCGGTGGTGGCCTTTGGTTGGTGGTTCCTCAATCGCTCAACACTTGGCTTCGCCTTCCGGGTGACGGGTGCCAACCCCAGTGCCGCCCGGGCCGCCGGTTTCAATCCCAAGCGCATCATCATTCTGGTCTTCATGATTTCTGGTGGTTTGGCCGGCCTCGCGGGTGTTGTCCAGTTGGCCTCCACCAACTATTTCATCGACGGTGGCTTCCTCATCGGCTCGGCCGGCATTGGCTTCACGGCTATCACTGTCTCGCTGCTGGGTCGCAATAAGCCCGCGGGCATTGTTTGGGGCTCGCTCTTGTTTGCCGCCCTCGGCGTGGGTGGACGGACTATGCAGGCGCGCACGGGCATTCCCCTCGACCTCGCCTTGATTATCCAGTCGATCGTGGTGCTCTTCGTCGCCTCGCCGGTACTGGTCAAGGAAATCTTCCGACTGCGCGCGACCGCCCAGTCCGTCCAACTCGCCACGAAGGGGTGGAGCCAATGACCACCACACCCGTCAACGGCCGCGGCCGCGTCATCGCTGGACTCATGGTCGCCCTCGGTCTCTTCGTGGCCCTCGTGTTCGGCATTGGCTCAGCCGGTAATGCGCACTCCATCTTTACGTTCTCGCCGGTGAACCTCAGTGGCGACCGGCCGTGGCACCTCGGCGATTTGACGGTACTGACCCGCTGGTGGAACGTCGTGCTCGGCCTGCTGATTATCGCCCTCGGTATCGAAACCTGGGTGCGTCGACCCAAGGCCGCCCTCGCTCGTTTCGGTGGGGCCGCCATCCTCTTTCTCATCGCGTTGTTGTTCTGGGCCAGTCGTAGTCCAGGTCCCTCGCAGGTGCCCTTCGTCAACGTCACCTCCGTGCTCACCGGGTCCTCTGCCATTGCCATGGTGCTTATCTTCGGCTCCCTGTCGGGTGTGCTCTGTGAACGAGCCGGCGTGGTGAATATCGCGATCGAAGGCCAGTTCATTGGTGGTGCCTTCTTTGGCTCGCTCATCGCCTCAACGACGAACAATTTCATCCTGGCCGCCCTCGGGGGCGCTGCCTTTGGCGCACTACTCGGTTGGCTCCTCGCCTTCCTCGCCATCCGCTACCTGTCGGATCAAGTCATCATCGGTGTCGTGCTGGTGACCACGATGTCGAGCCTGACGTCGTATTTGAACTTGCAGGTGTTGACGCCGTATCCCAACCTGAACCTCGGCAATACCGTGGCGACCTTGCCGATTCCGTTACTCGACAAGATCCCCCTCATCGGACCGGTCTTGTTTAACGAGACCGGCTTCTTCTACTTGGCCATCGTGCTGGTGGCAGTGGTGAGCTTTGCCCTCTTCCGCACCCGTTGGGGTCTGCGGGTGCGTGCCGTGGGTGAACACCCCAAGGCCGCCGAATCAGTCGGCATCAATGTGGCCCGCACGCGGTACCGCAACGTCATTATGGGCGGCGCCGTCGCCGGTGTCGGTGGCGTGGCCTTCATGGCGACGCAGGGCCAATTCCAGCCCGACTACACCTCAGGTCTCGGCTACGTCGCCCTCGCGGCGCTGATCTTCGGTCGATGGACACCCTCCGGAGCCGTCGTGGCCTCAGTGCTCTTTGGCCTCAGTGCCTACCTGGCCAATGGCCTTCAGAGCTACAGCGTGCCGATCTCAACCGAGATCATCGGCATGTTCCCCTACCTGGTGACCATCGCCGTGGTAGCTGGACTCATTGGTCGGGTGCGCCCACCAGCGGCCGACGGCATTCCCTACAAGCGCTCGTAGCGCCCTCGAATCACCTAGGGGCTCCGTTGACTGCTGTCTACAATTTGTCTACAATTAAGTATGGCCGCCCCGGATACCACCACTGTTCGCCTCCGACGCTCTGACGCTGCGATAGTCACCGCACTCGCCAAACACCGCAACACGACGATCGTGGAAGTGTTGCACGACGCCATCGTCGCCCTGCAGCGGCAGGAATTCCTGCTCGGTCTAAACGACGACATTGAAAATATGTCGCCTGCGTTGCGCGAACAACTTGACAACGAACAGAGACTCTGGGATTCCCTTTCGTGATTCTCCGCGGGGAAATGTACGACGTGGACTTTGGCGAGCCGGTGGGTCACGAGCCCGTTGGACGTCGACCCTCTTTGGTGGTTTCCGCCAACCTTTTGAACAACGGACCGGGAAGTCTTATCGGCGTCGTCCCCATAACGTCCACTCGATACGGACTTCGAAGTCACATTGAAATTGACGATGCGACAACCGGGCTGACCCGTGTTTCCTTTGCACGATGTGACCAAGTGCGTATGGTCTCTACGAAACGGTTAGTGATGAAGCGTGGTCAGGCATCATTACTCACGATGCTGCAAGTCGACGCCGCCCTTCGCTTTCTCCTTGACGTTTAACGGTTAGCCAGCGCTCCCGAATCCGGCCACAACCGCGGCGGCTTTCGACATCGCCGCTCGAAGGGCCCCAGCGGGATCATGACCATCAAGGCGATAGGCCAGATAGGTGCCAAGCGTGGCGTCACCGGCACCCGTGGTGTCCACGACGTCAACGGCCTGACTTGGCGCGTGGGAACGAATTCCCGCTCGCTGCACGACCGCCCCGCGTGCCCCAATGGTGACTACAACTTCGCCGTGGTGGTTACTCAGTTGCTCCAGGGCTTCCTCGTAGTCCGAGGCCCCCGCCAGCTGCACGGCTTCGACTTCATTGGCCGCCAGCACGTCGACGTTGCCAATGGTGGAACGAAAGCGCGATGGTCCGAAGGCTTGGAGTGGTTGCCACGAGCACACGTCGACCGAGACGGTCGCCCCGCGCTCGTGCGCTCGATCAATCACCTGAGCAATCCATGCGGCGTTGTTCCCACTCAGCACGGTGTAGCCCGAGAGATGGAGATGAACG
>DAIPLC010000158.1:0-2922 GCA_036769405.1 Acidimicrobiales bacterium | reverse complement strand
CTCGAGTGGTAGATCAAAGCTGCCGTCCCCGTGCACCATTTCGGCGTAGGAAGTCTGCCGCGTCCCTGTGCCCTCGGCGTGGCGATACGAACCAACAACGACGCAGAACGCTGTCCCGGTGCACGAAACGGCAGCCAGTGACGGATCAGTACTGCTTTGCGTCATTGCCTCCGGCGTGCGCCCGTCTGAACTCAGCCACTGGGCACCGTCGAAGCGCGAAAGAAAGATGCCGCGACTCCCTGATTGCTGGGCGTCCACGCCGGCGGCCATGCAAAACGTCGTTGTTCCGCACGACAGCGCAGTGACGGTTCCCGAATGGCCGGCATTCACGTTGGCCGCGATCTCGGTGGCACTCCAGTTGGCCCCGTCCCACGTCGCCACCATCGGTTCCGAGGCCGGTCCGCCGCCGTAGTTCGTGCCGTCACCGTAACCACCACCGGCCACGCAGAACAGGCGCGAGACACACGACACCGCTGTGATGCCGCCCGCGACGAGTTGACCATTTGAAGAAACGGGCGCGGCGTTGAGGTCAAATGTCTGTCCACGCCACTGCGTACCGTCAAAGACGCTCACGAATGGGAGCGTCGAGCGGGCCCCTTGCGCCAGGTAGGAGCCTCCGACGACGCAGAACGGCCCCTCAACACACGAAATGGTGTCGACCGTGTCTGAAGTCGGCGCCGGGGTTAGCGCCGGCAGGGTCTGATCAGACCACTGCGAACCGTTCCACTGGCTCACAAATCCCAGCGTGGTGCCGGAAGACGATTGGTAGTGACCGCCCGCCAAACAAAAGGACGCGGTAGTGCACGACACCGCGGTGACGACGGCGTTGGTCGTATCAAGGGGTGCCCCCACAATGTGTGACGTCCACGACGTCCCATTGAACGTGGTCACGAAGGCGAGTCGACCATGGGTGATGGTGTAACTACCACCGGCGGCACAAAACACGGAGGTGGGGCAGGAAATTTCCGCCATCGAAGTGAACTGAGAGGCGGTGGCCTGCGTGAGCGGCTCGTCGTACCACGGCGTCGTGTCGGCACCCACGGGCCTTACACCGATCAGAGTGACGAGGGCGAATGCCACAGCGGAGGCGATGCGAACAACGCTGGTAATCACGGTTCCCCTGACGAGCACTCAGACTAGTAACGATGGTAGCAAAGTCACTGGTAAAGCCAGTGGTGAATCACTCGCGACCAACGCTCAGTTTCCCACTCGGACCAGTCGACCCTTCCTTCATGTGAAGGTGATTTTCACCAGCGCCGAGGTCGCCGCAGCGTAAATGCCGCTCGCCGCTTTCGTCGCCACCACGTAGCAATACCCCGCCTTTGTACCAGTCAAGGTTGTGCCGGAGATGGTCGCTGACGCCGTATTCGAGAACTTCGTTGAGATGGCGTACGTAACCGCACCGGTCCCACTACCACCGGTGACTTTAAGGGTGGCGGTGGCGGGGCGAGCGTACGAGAGCGGGGACGTCGCGAGCACGAGCGTTGCCTGGGTCGCGAGGGAAAACTTGAAGGTGACCGTCGCCGATGTGGCCGCTGCATAAATACCGTTTGCCGCATTCTTTGCGGTGACGACGCAACTCGCTGCTGCCGAAGATGACAACGACGACCCGCTGATCGAACAGCCGGGTCGGCCAAGGCTGTCGTGCGGACATGGTGCTGTGTCGAAGGCTCGACAGTTCGCCCAAGACCAGTGGTCAAGGGGCCGTGCGATTGTCGCACCAGCGGCGCGATCAGCGGACTCACGATGAGAGAGGCGCTCACTAATACGGTCAGTGTGACCGAGAGGAGGAAGAGGCCACTGTGGCGTGCCGCATCACGAAGTGACGTATTCACTTTTTTCGCCTGCGTCGCGCCCACGGAAGAGTCCTCGTCGTGATTAGTAGAACACCTCAACCGCAATGGGTGCGCCAATTTTTTGACAGAGCCAGCCGCGGCGTTCCTGAGAGGAATTTACGGATATCTCGGGCCGAGCGGGCAGAAAAGCCCCCAAATCTGGCCACACCAGCGATTGCGAACCCGCGCTGTTGGCACCTACTGATCTCGACCGCCCTTCAAAGGGCCGGAGGGCTGGGGCGTTGGCCATCGGCAACGTACGTACGTCGCGGATGAAATTGCCCCACCAAGCAATAACTACTAAACATGAGACCGTGCTCCTCGTGACCCCACTGCTCACGCAGACACTGGCCGTCGTTGCGCCTGCGTTGTCAGTGCTCGTGTGCGTGGCTCAAGCCTGGCGAATCCTCCGAGCTGGTGCGCACGGTGTATCGGTCGTCACGTGGATACTTTCCACCTTCGTGGCCGAAATGTGGACCGCCTACGGCTTTATCTTTCACGTACCCGCAGAGTTGTATTGCAATCTGCCGTTCCTCGCCGTGTCGAGCATCGTCATAGTGACCGCCGCTCGCCACGCCCATCGAGAACTTGCCACCCTGGCGGGGGTCGCCCTCGTCACGGCGACCACGATCGGGGTGGCCCTGGCGTGTCACGGACCGCACTGGCGCTGGATCATTTCAACCATCGCGGTGTGTGGCGCGGTGTTCATTTATCTTCCACAACTGGTGGTGGCGTTGCGATCGAGCAATCTCCACGGTGTTTCCATCATCAGCTGGATCTTCGCCTTTACGACAAGCCTCTGCTGGGCCGCCTACGGCGCTCTTATCAATCAACCGCCCGTGGCCCTGCCGGCGATTGTGATGGCCCCATCGGCAGCCATCATCGTGATGCAGGTGGCTCGTCATCGACGAGCCCACGTGGCTTAGTCCGCGGTTCCCGAAGCGGCCTCGATGAGGTCCTTCAATATGCGACGCAGCTCAATGGTCGTCTTGTCGGCCTTGACGTGCACCTCACTCGTGAGGTCGAGGGGCAGCACGAGGTCGTGATACCGCGACTGAACGAGCAGGTCCTCTTCGACGACGGCCAC
>DAIPLC010000030.1:0-12739 GCA_036769405.1 Acidimicrobiales bacterium | reverse complement strand
AGGAGGATGGTGGCGAAGAGACACTCGTCGGAAATCCCGGCCCAGGAAAGTACTGCCTCCTCGTTGCGAAAGTTGCCCCACAGAGTCGCGGCGAGCCCAATCTCCTCGAGCAGTAGTAGCAGCGACATCGTCGCCATGGCCGCGTCGGTGTGCCAGTAGGGAATGGGCCAAGCGTTGCGATCGCCGAGTCCCGATGCGGCTTTGTCGGCGTCGCTGTAGCGCGATTCGTAGGCCTGGGGGAGAGACGTGACGAGGACCGCAGCGCCGGCGCGAGCCAGACCGGCGAAGCGTTTGGAACGGTCACGCCAGTCGGCGTCGGTGGCCACGGCGAAATAGTCATCGAGTGCCGATTGCGCCACGACGTGCATCCGAACACCGGCGCTATTGCCCGCGGTGGGCGACCACAGAGCGGTGGCGCACAGTTCGATGAGCTGGTACGGATCAACGGCGGTGCCGTCGAAGGACCGCACTATGCGGCGGCTGGCGAGGACTGAGGCGATGGTCACTCCTACGTGTTTAGCCGGTCGTCCGGCGACGTTGCATTGAATGTTGACCAAAGTAGTAAGATTTAGAACGTACGAAGGAGACTCCCGTGTCGTCACCCAGAGAACTACTTAATGCCGCCAAGGCTGTCATCACCGAGATCGACCCCCACGAGGTCGCGGCGAACATCAGTCACTACACCCTGCTCGACGTGCGCGAGCCCGATGAGTACGAACAGGGCGCCGTTCCCGGCGCCGTGCACATCCCCCGCGGCAACCTCGAATTCTCGGTTGAGGGTCGGATTCAGGACAAGAACGCCCCGCTCGCGGTCTACTGTGCCGGCGGTGTCCGCTCGGCCTTCGCGACCAAGACGTTGCAGGACATTGGCTACACCAACGTTGTCTCCATTATCGGTGGCTTCAATAAGTGGAAGGACGAGGGCCTCACGTGGGCCACGCCACAGACCATGACGTCGCAGCAGCGCATCCAGTACCACCGTCACCTCTTGCTGCCTGAAGTCGGCGAAAAGGGTCAGCTCAAGTTGCTGGGCGCCAAGGTGTTGCTGCTGGGTGCCGGTGGCCTCGGTTCACCCGCCGCGCTGTACCTCGCCGCCGCTGGCGTGGGGACCATTGGCATCATCGACATGGACGTCGTCGACACCTCGAACCTGCAGCGTCAGATTCTGCACAACCTCGAGCGCGTCGGTATGCGCAAGGTTGACTCGGCCCGCAAGACGCTCGAGGGCATGAACCCGGACATCAAGGTCAACACCTACGACACTCGTCTCGGCGCCGACAACATTCTCGACATCATCGACGGCTACGACGTCATCGTTGACGGCACTGACAACTTCCCCACGCGCTACCTCGTCAACGACGCGGCGTTGCTGAAGAAGATTCCCGTCGTCCACGGCTCGATCTTCCGCTTCGAGGGACAGGTCACGGTCTTCAATCCCTACGTTGGACCGTGCTACCGCTGCATGATCCCCGAGCCACCCCCCGCCGAGCTGGCCCCGAGCTGCGCCGAAGCTGGCGTACTGGGCGTGTTGCCCGGCATCGTGGGTTCGATTCAGGCCGTCGAGGCCATCAAGTTGCTGCTCGAGTTGGGCGACCCGCTCGTTGGCCGCTTGCTGACCTACGACGCGCTCGACCAGAGTTTCCGTACCTTCAAGGTGCGCCGCGACCCCGAGTGCCCAGCCTGTGGTGAGCACGCCGGTCCGATCGTCATCGCCGAATATGACGACCTGTGCATGCCGCACGCGGTGACGGCGTAAGCCTCAGCGAGGTAGTGGTTCAGAAAAGTGCGTGATGTCTGGCGGGCCGTCGTAGAACGGCACCGTCAGCGCACGCCACTGGGGGTAGAGGTCGGTCTCACGAAAGGCCAAGTGGTCCGCGACTGATTCCCAGCGCACCGTAATGAGGTACCGCGTCGGGTCCTCAATCTGCCGACGCACTTCGGCGCCATAACAGAGTGGTGCCGATTCGATAATGGGCAGCGCCTGACGAACGGACGCTTCGTACGCGTCTTCCTGGCCGGGTAGGACCTTGATCCAGACGTGCTCGAGTATCACGCGCGGGCCTTCAATCGAGCGACGAGGGCCCCGTCTTGAGCCGTCAAGATTACGGTCTGGGCTAGGGCGATGGCCCCCTCGATCATTGCCTGGTCCGCTTCCGCGGTGATGCAGGCGGCGGTGAACTCGGGCTGGTGGTTCACGGCGCCGTGGGTGGGGAGACCGAGGAGCGGGTGAATCGAGGGAACGACCAGCGAGACGTTGGCCATGTCGGTCGAGAACGTGGGCAGCGGGGCCCCCTGGTCATCGAGCGTGAAGGACCGTCCAAGTCCTTCGGCGGCCTGTCGGTAGTACCCCGCGAGGTCGTCGTCAGTCTCCATGTGAGTGAAGGTGTGACCAATGAGGTTCATGGTCATGCTGGTACCGGTGGCGAGGGCGCCGGCTTCAAAGCAACGATTGACACGCTCGCGCAGCACCTGCAGTCGGTCGATGGTGGTCGATCGGACCATGACGCGCGCCACGACGTGGTGAGGGATGATGTTGGCGGCGGAACCACCGTCGGTAACGATCAGGTGCACCTGATCGCCCGGGGGTAGTTGCTGACGCAAGAGGCCGATAGCAATCTGCGAAATCCCGAACGCATCCAGGGCGTTAATGCCCTCCCACGGTGCGGCCGAGGCGTGCGCTTCCTTACCGATAAAGGTGACGTCAAACTGGTCTACGGCGAGGCACTTGCCGCGGTCGCGGTCGGAGAAGACGCCGTTGGGGCCATCACCGGGCCAGGGGTGCAGCATTAATGCAGCGTGCACGCCATCGAAGTAGCCGGCGTTGATGAGGTCGATTTTGCCGCCGCCACCCTCTTCGGATGGCGTGCCAAGCACAATGACGGTGAGGTCGAGTTCATCGACGAGGGGAGCGAGGCCCATGGCGGCGCCGACTGACGAGGCGGCGATGATGTTGTGGCCGCAGGCGTGACCGACGTCGGGGAGGGCGTCGAATTCAGCGCAGAAAACAATGCGCAGGGAACCCGATCCGATAGTGGCCCGAAAGGCCGTCTCGAGGTCGGCGATACCGCGCTCCATCGCGAAGCCCGCCGCTTCGAGGCACGCGGCGACGGCAGCGGAACTCTTGAACTCTTCGTAGCCCAGCTCGGGGTGCGCGTGCACGAAGTGGCTGAGCGTGACGAGGTCGTCCCGGTGGGACTCGACCTCGAGAGCGGCGCGTTCGAGGGCACTCACGAGATGACCGCCACAACGTCACCAGCGCTCACGGAGTCGCCCGCGGTCACACTGATTGATCCGACGACGCCGGCGCGCTGCGCGACGACGGCGTTCTCCATCTTCATTGCTTCGAGGATGACGATGGTGTCACCCGCGCTCACTTCGTCGCCCACGGCGACGGCAACCTTCACGATGGTTCCCTGCATGGGGGCGGTGACATCGCCGTTACCCGCGGCGACCGCCGCCTTGAGGCGACGGGCCTTGGCCGGGGCCGCAGCACGGGGAGCCGACCCTCCAGCACCGGGTGCGGCGTAGAGAGCGACGCTGACGCGCTTGCCGTTCACTTCGGCGACCACGTCGTGACGGACGAGGTCCTCGTTGTCGGGCGTCGCAACCGGTAGTGGCGTGGCGATGCTCGAGAAGTCGAGGTTCGTCTCGACCCACTTGGTCGAGTGGGTGCCGGCCACAAATTCATCGTCCGAAAGAATGATCACGTCGGCCGGCAGGGTCGTGGCGACGCCCGTGATTGACGTCTCCTCGATAGCGCGCAACATGCGACGGCGGGCGCGGTCACGGTCGGGACCCCACACAATCAACTTGGCAATCAGGTTGTCGTAGTACTGCGACACCGTGTCACCGGCCTCGTACCCAGCGTCGAGGCGGACGCCAGGACCCGAGGGCGCACGAAAGGTCGCCAGGGTACCGGGTGACGGGGCAAAGCGGCCGCCGGCCGGGTCCTCGGCGTTGATACGCACTTCAATGGCGTGACCGTCGCGCTTGATGTCGTCTTGACCAAAGGGGAGCACTTCACCCGAGGCCACGCGAATCTGCCACTCGACGAGGTCGAGACCAGTGACGAGTTCCGTGACGGGGTGCTCGACCTGGAGACGGGTGTTCATTTCGAGGAAGAAGAACTCACCGTCCTGGTAAAGGAACTCGACGGTGCCGGCGTTGTAGTAGCCGCAAGCGCGCGACACCTTAACGGCGGCCTCGCCCATGGCGCGACGAACCTCGTCGGGGAAGTTGGGCGCGGGTGATTCTTCGACCAGCTTCTGGTGGCGACGTTGCGCGGAGCAGTCGCGCTCACCGAGCCACAGGATGTTGCCGTGCGTGTCGCCCAGCACCTGCATCTCGATGTGGCGGGGCCAGGTGAGGTAGCGCTCGAAGTAGCACTCGCTGCGGCCGAAGTAACTCAGGGCTTCGCGCATGGCGGACTCGAGAGCGGCGGCCGCTTCATCGGGGCCATTGACGACCTTCATGCCTCGTCCACCGCCGCCGTAGGCGGCCTTGATGGCGACCGGCCATCCGAACTCCTCACCGAAGGCGATGACTTGAGCGGGGTCGCTCAACGTGTCATTGCGCCCTGGGACTCCATTCACGCCCGCTTCAGCGGCGGCAACGCGAGACGAAATCTTGTCGCCCATGACCTCGATGGCCTCTGGTGGTGGTCCAATGAAGGTCACGCCCATGGCGGTAATGGCGCGAGCAAAGTCGGTGTTTTCGGAGAAGAAGCCGTAGCCCGGGTGAACGGCGTCGGCACCGGACAGGCGAATGGCGTTCAAAATGGCCTCGGTGTTGAGGTAGCTCTCGGCCGCGGTCTGGCCACCGAGGGCGTAGGCCTCGTCGGCCAAACGGACGTGGAGCGCATCTCGGTCGAGTTCGGAGTAGACGGCGACCGTGGCAATCCCCATCTCCCGGCAGGTGCGAATCACCCGGACTGCAATTTCGCCACGATTGGCGATCAGCACTTTGCGTAACACGAAAATCCTCCGGTCAGAACAAACGTCGTAGACATCAGATACTTAACCCTAATCTCTGAGCATGGATACATCGAGGTGGCGCGTCGAGACCTTTGCGTCGCTTGACTCCACAAATACATGGGTAGCGGAGCAAGCACGAGCGGGCGCCGCCGAAGGATTGGTGGCACGCACCGACTTTCAGACCGCCGGGCGGGGTCGTCTCGACCGTGTCTGGCATGCGCCGGCGGACACCTCGCTCCTTTGTTCGGTCCTCTTGCGCCCAGCGGTGGCCGCCGACGCACTGCAATTAGTGGTGGCCGCCGTCGCGCTGTCACTCCGTGACGCCATCGCGACGCTCACGTCGAGTCGGCCCGACCTCAAGTGGCCGAATGATCTGCTCTTTGGCGAGAAGAAGGTCGCGGGAATTTTGGCGGAGGTCGTGGCAACGGCCGCCGGACCGGCAGTGGTGGTCGGTTTTGGCGTCAATTGTCTCAGTGTGGACCCCTCGTTCGCTCACGCAACCTCAATCTCCTCGGCCACGGGCGTCGATGTCGATCCGAGCACGTTGCTACAGGAAGTGCTCGTGGAACTCGACCGTTTGCGGTCCCTGCTCGATCGTCCGGCGGGTCTCGTGGTTCTTCGCTCGCTCTACCTCGAGGCCCTCATCACTATCGGGCAGACCCTGCGCGTCACAACGCCTACTGGCGTGGTCGAGGGTGTCGGTGTTGGCGTAGACGAATCTGGGAGACTGATTGTCGACGTTGACGGCCAGCCCTGCAGTTTTGGGGTGGGTGACGTCGTGCACGTCCGACCCCAGGAGACTCTGTGATGACACCGACACGCGTACTCGTGACCGGCGCGGCTGGACAGGTCGGCGTCGACCTGTTGGACGTATTGGCCGGGCTCACCCCACTGGGTGGCGACCCCGCCTTTCAGCCCGACGCGCCGGTAGCCCCTGATGAGTTCGAGGTCATTGGTCTGACCCATCACGACCTCGACATCGCCGATGAAGCCGCAGTCCAGCGCGCTATTGCCGCCGCCCGACCCGACGTCATTGTCCATCTCGCCGCCTACACCGCAGTCGACCGTGCCGAAACCGACGACGAGACCTGCACCGCCGTCAATGACGCGGCCACGGGGTATCTCTCGGACGCCGCCGCGAGCGTTGGGGCTCACTTCATTATGGTCTCAACTGACTACGTCTTTGACGGCTACAAGGGAGACAGCTACGTCGAGTCGGATGAGACGAACCCCCTCAGCGTCTACGGACGGTCAAAGCGTGATGGTGAGCGACGCTGTCGGCCCACCGACTCAATCGTCCGCACCAGCTGGGTCATGGGGGTGCGCGGCAAGAATGTGCTTCACATCATCGCTGATCGTGCGCTGAGTGGTCAGCAGGTCCGTTTTGTCTCGGACCAGACGGGCACCGTGACTTGTGCCGCTGACCTCGCTCGTGCGCTGGTCTGCTTTATTCGCACGCGACCCGGTGGCGTGTGGCACGTGGCGAACACCGGCACCACGACGTGGTTTGACGTGGCCGATTTCGCCGGTCGCACGCTGGGGCGAGGTGACGATTTTGCGACGGCTATTTTGACGAGTGATCTCGACCCTGCGCCGAAGGCCCACCGTCCGGAGCGGAGCGACCTCAATACCACCAAGTTTGCCGAGGCGTTCGCTCCTCTGCCCCTCTGGCGCGAGGGAGTGACTCGTCTCCTCGCCGACCGTGATCGCCGACCCAGCGTGGCCCCTTGAGCGACGTCGCGGCATCCGTTAGCGCCGTTGTCGTCGACTACCACGCCTTTGACGTTCTCTCGGGCTGTGTGCGCTCACTTCGAGAAAATGGCGTGCGTGACATTGTCGTTGTCGAAAATGGGGAAACCGGCTCCACGCCGCGCGATCTCCTCGGTGAGGCCACGCTGGTCGAACCGGGGGTGAACCTCGGGTACGGTCGCGGCGTTAATCGAGGCGCCGCCGCCACGGCATTGACGCCCTATTTGTTGGTCTCCAACCCCGACGTTGAACTTCACGCCGACGCCGTGGCGCACCTATTGGCCGCGCTCGAACGGTCACCATCAGCGGGTGTGGCCGGGCCCCGCATTTTGCGTCCCGACGGCACGGTCTACCCTTCCCATCGGGTATTTCCCTCCGTACTCCTCGCCGGCGTGCACGCGCTGCTTGCGCCGTTGTGGCCGTCGAATCCCGCGACTCGCCGGTACCGATCGCGCCACGCCGACGGGACCGTCGACTGGGTGTCGGGTGCTTGTTTTCTGATTCGCCGCGATGTCTTTGAACTCGTGGGGGGCTTTGATGAGCGGTACTTCATGTTCGCTGAAGACATGGCGCTCTGTTGGGAAGTTGGTCAGGCTGGCTATTCGGTACTCGCCGTCGATGACGCGGTGGTGACGCACGTCGAAGGGGTCTCTCGGGGTCGGGCGACACGCTCGATGGTCTGGGCCCACCACCGAAGCGCCTTTCGCTTCGAGGTGCAAAGCGCGCAGGGGTGGCGTGTGCTGTTGCTACCCGTGGCCGGCGCGGTACTCGGTCTCCGCCTGGTGTTCACACTGCTTACGCGCCGTTCGTAAGGCACGTCACACCCACTGCCTACAGTGGGACTGTCATCAAGAGTGAGTCGAGGGATCCAGCCCGTTGACACTCCGCCAACCGGGCAGCTCGCCACGGTGGTACCGCTGGAAGCGATGAGGAGACACCATGGATATTTTGTCAAACGGCGATTCGGCCCCCTGCGCGAGCTACCGCTCGGGACATTCGGTCCATTACATTCAGGCCTTCCGGTCAGCTCCCGACCCCGGCGAAGCCTGCAACGTGCTCTCGGTGGGGGATGACGGCGTCGTCACCCTGTCGAATGAGCTGGGTCCGGTGTGGCATCACGACCCCGCGGCGTTACGACGCGCTATGGACAACGCCGGTGGCACAGCGGTCATCTATAAGGCGAACTGGAGTGTCCTCATCGTGCAGGGGCCAACACCCGAACGAAAGTTGCTCTTCAGTGTCTCAAAGCGCTCCGACTATGAAGAAGTGTGTCGACTTCCCTAGAATGAGGTTGGGCTGCGAGTGGTCTGTGGTTGAAAGTCGATGCCAGTCGCGGGCGAAACGACCCACGTAAGGTGCCTAGCGGCACTGAGCATGGCGCGGTTTAGATGTAAGTCCTGGTGGATGAGGGTCAAAGTGGCCCTCGGAAGGTAGGCAGGTGTGGGGTCAAAGACCAGGTCAGCACTCGCAGCCCAACCTCGCCATTTTTTGCGGGGCAACTAGAGTGGATGGGTCATGAACGTTTTCCAAAAGATCCTCCGAGCCGGCGAAGGAAAGCGCGTTCGCGAACTCGCGCAACTCGTCGTGCCAATCAACAAGCTCGCCGATGAGATGGCCGCACTGAGCGATGAACAGCTCCAGGCCAAGACCGTCGAATTCCGTGCTCGACTGGCGGAGGGCGAAACCCTCGACGACCTCATGATCGAGGCCTTCGCCGTTGTCCGCGAAGCCGCGTGGCGGGTGCTGGGTCAACGGCACTACGACGTCCAGCTCATGGGTGGTATGGCGCTGCACTTCGGCTGGGTCGCCGAAATGAAGACCGGTGAAGGTAAGACCCTCGTTTCCACTTTGCCGGTGTACCTGAACGCTCTCGCAGGCCAGGGCGTTCACGTCGTGACCGTCAACGACTACCTCGCCACCCGAGACGCCAACTGGATGGGTCAGCTGCACCGCTGGTTGGGCCTGACCGTCGGTCGGGTCGGCCCCGACTTGGCTGACTTTGAAGCAAAGCGCGACGCCTACGCCTGCGACATCACCTACGGAACGAACACGGAACTGGGCTTTGACTATCTCCGTGACAACATGGCGCGCTCGAAGGACCAAATGGTGCAGCGTGGCCACCACTTCGCCATCGTCGACGAAGTCGACTCCATCTTGATTGACGAGGCCCGTACACCGCTGATTATTTCTGGTGCCATGGCTGACACCACCAAGTTGTACTACCAGTTCGCCTCCATTGCCCGCGGACTCAAGCGCGACGAAGACTACGAAGTTGACTTTGAGAAGAAGACGGTGGTCACGACGGCCGAAGGTATTGCCAAGGTTGAGCGCCAGCTCGGCGTTTCGAACCTCTACGACGCCGTGGCGACGAACTACGTACATCAGCTCTCCAACGCCCTGCGGGCGAAGGAGCTCTACACCCGCGACAAGGAGTACCTGGTTCGCGACGGGGCTGTCGAGATCATTGACGAATTTACGGGTCGCGTGCTCGAGGGCCGCCGCTGGTCAGACGGTCTTCACCAGGCGGTGGAGGCCAAGGAGCGCGTGCGCATCCAGGACGAGAACCACACGTGGGCGACGGTCACCCTGCAGAACTATTTCCGTCAGTACGCGAAGTTGTCCGGTATGACCGGTACCGCGGAAACGGAAGCCAGCGAATTCGGCAACACCTACGGACTTATTGTGGTGCCAATTCCCACGCACCGTGAGCCGCAACGCATTGACCACGCGGATCTGGTCTTCAAGACGGAGGCGGGCAAGTTTGCCGCCATCGTTGAGGAAGTTAAGGAGCGCAACGCCAACGGTCAGCCGGTACTCCTCGGTACCGCGTCGGTGCAGAAGTCGGAATTGTTGTCCCGCGAGCTCTCAAAAGCTGGTGTCGACCACGAGGTCCTGAACGCCAAGCAGCACTTCCGTGAGGCGGAAATCGTTGCACAGGCTGGCCGCAAGTTCGCCGTCACCGTGGCGACCAACATGGCCGGTCGTGGTGTCGACGTGCTCTTGGGTGGTAATCCTGAGGGTCTCGCCGTTCGCGATGTGCTGGCCACTGGACTGAAGCCCGACTCGCCTGACTTTGAGGCCGCGCTGGCCGAAGCGCTCGTCAAGACCAAGGCCCAGTGTGCGGTCGAAGGCGATGAGGTACGAGCCCTCGGCGGTCTCTTCGTCCTTGGTACCGAGCGACACGACTCACGCCGTATTGACAACCAGCTCCGTGGTCGTTCTGGTCGTCAGGGCGACCCCGGCGAGAGCCGCTTCTTCTTGTCGCTCGAGGATGACTTGATGGCCCAGTTCTCGACGGGTGCCGTGTCGTGGGTCATGGACCGAGCGATGCCCGACGACGTGCCAATTGAGGCCAAGATGGTCACCAAGGCCATCGAGCGCGCGCAGGGTACCGTCGAAGGTCGGAATGCCGAAATTCGTAAGGACACCCTCAAGTACGACGAGGTCATGAACGAGCAGCGCAAGGTTATCTACGCCCGACGCCAACAGGTGATCGATGGTGAGGACATGCACCAGGAAACACTGGAGCTCATCGAGGACATTTTGACGGAGGCCGTTGACGCACTGCTCTCGGGCGAATTTGCCGAGGGTTGGGACATCCACGCGCTCCACGTGGGACTCCAGGGCTACTACCCAATCACGCTCAACGAAGCCACGCTGGCGTCGTTCACGAACCGCGACGCCGTCGTGACGGCCGTCATTGCCGACGCTCTGGCACTGTACGAGGCGAAGTGCGCCACGTTCCCCGAGGGGCTCGAGACCGCCAAGATGGTCGAGCGTGACGTGCTCTTGCAGGTAGTGGACACTCGCTGGCGCGAGCACCTGTCGAACATGGACTACCTGAAGGAAGGTATCCACCTTCGTCAAGTTGCCCAGATCGATCCGCTCACCGCATGGCAGCGAGAGGGTTTCCAGATGTTCGAGCAGATGCTCGAGTCCATCAACCACGACTTTGTTCGCTTCATCACACAGATCGAACTTCAGACCGACGACGTACCGACTGAACCAGAGCCGGTCAGCTTCGAAGGCACGGTGACCAATGCGCCAGAGATCGAAGAGGCCGCCGACGGTATCGTGACGGCGTCGGGCGCCGTGGTCGCCGGTGCGGTGCCGAATGACAAGTTGGGCCGTAACGAGCCCTGCTGGTGCGGTTCGGGCAAGAAGTTTAAGCAGTGCCATGGCCGACCCTAAGGCAGAACACGCACTGCGCGACGCTCAGTACGCCCTCAGCGATCTCGAGACTCGCTGGCAAGCCGCGAGTGACTACCTGAAGATTGATGCGCAGCGGGAGCGTCACGCCGCGTTGAACGTCCAAGCGGCCGATCCCGACCTCTGGTCGGATCAGGACAACGCCCGAGCGGTTACGACCGAACTCGGTCGACTGACGGCTGATCTCGAGGACTTCGATCGACTCCGCGTGGGTCTCGACGACGCGGAAGTGCTGGTCGAGTTTGCTCGCGAATCACTCGCTGCGGGCGACGCCGACTGGTCGCTGCTCAACGAACTGACCGAGGCAGTCACCGCGGTGACCACGGCTATTGCCGGCCTCGAAACCCAGAGCCTCTTTTCAGGCCCCTACGACGCCAACGACGCCATCGTCGAGCTCCACGCTGGTGCGGGCGGAACTGACGCGCAGGACTGGACCGAGATGTTGCTGCGCATGTACATGCGCTGGGCCGAACGCCGCGGCTTCGCCATTGAAGTTGATGAAGCCACCGAGGGTCAAGAAGCCGGACTGCTGTCGGCAACCTTCATTGTCAAGGGTCGGTTCGCCTATGGCTGGCTTTCGGCCGAGCGTGGTGTTCACCGTCTGGTGCGCATTAGTCCGTTCGACTCGCAGGCGCGGCGTCAGACGAGTTTCGCGAGTATGGAAATTACGCCGTTGCTCGACGACGACGCCGGTGAGGTGGCCATCGAGGAAAAGGACCTTCGCGTCGACACCTTCCGAGCGTCCGGTGCGGGCGGCCAGCACATTAACAAGACCGACTCGGCCATTCGCATTACGCACCTGCCGACGGGCATCGTGGTGAGCTGTCAAAATGAGCGCAGCCAGCACCAGAACCGAGCTAGGGCCATGCAAATTCTGGGGGCCAAGCTGGCCGAAAAGGCGCGCGCGGAACGTCAGGCAGAACTTGACGCACTGTCGGGAAACCGCGGCGAAAACGCCTGGGGCTCACAGATTCGCTCGTACGTGCAGGCGCCCTACCAGTTGGTGAAGGACCACCGCAGCGACCACGAGACCGGCAACGTCGATGCGGTGCTCGAAGGTGATCTGGACGCATTTATGGAAGCCGAGCTGCGCCGCCAACGGTCGCAGGCCTAACGGCGCCCTCCGAATTTTCGGTTTTTTGCCGCGCTCCGCGGTGCGAAACCGCGGCGCGTGAGGTGTCGGGGCGTAGAATGAAACGACGAACCACCCAGTCGTCCGGACGTTGCCCTAAGGAGGTGTGGACGTGATTCGCTTCGAGAACGTCTCAAAAACCTACAAGAACGGCACCCCCGCTCTCACTAACGTGAACCTCGACATCGAGAAGGGCGAATTCGTCTTCCTCGTCGGTGCCTCGGGCTCGGGAAAGACGACGTTTCTTCGTCTGCTCCTGCGTGAAGAACTGCCCGACCAGGGTCGCATTCTCGAGGCCGGTCGCGACATTGGTGCGTTACCCAAGTGGCGAGTGCCCTACCTGCGCCGCAACATTGGCTGCGTCTTCCAAGACTTCCGACTGCTCCCGAATAAGACGGTCTTCGACAACGTGGCCTTCGCCCTCGAAGTAATCGGTCGGCCTCGTTCGACAATCGACAGCCAAGTACCCCAGATTCTCGAGTTGGTTGGTTTGGGTGAAAAGGCCAAGAACCTGCCCAGTGAACTCTCCGGTGGTGAGCAGCAGCGTGTTGCCGTGGCCCGCGCCTTCGTCAACCGACCATTGATTCTGCTGGCCGACGAGCCCACCGGTAATCTCGACCCTTCCAACTCCGAATCGATCATGGCGCTCCTTGAGCGCATTAACCGCACCGGCACG
>DAIPLC010000157.1:0-2973 GCA_036769405.1 Acidimicrobiales bacterium | reverse complement strand
CCCTTCGTGGTCTTCGCGGACGCCGACATTGAGGCGGCGGCACAGAAGGCGGCCGTCATGTTTGATGACGGTGGTCAGGTGTGTTTGGCCGGCACCCGACTACTTGTTCAAGACACTGTCTACGCCGCGTTCGTTGAACGACTGAGGCACTACGCCTCCCTGCACGTCATGGGCGACTCGCGTGACCCGGCTACAACCTTGTCACCCCTTATTCACCCCGAACACCTCGCCCGCGTCGACGGCTTCGTTCAGCGTGCCCGTGCCAATGGTGACGCCGTGTTGTTCGGTGGTCACCCCACCGCCACCGGACTCTGGTACGAACCGACCGTCATCGTGCCGGTGTCCAATAACTCCGAAGTAGTCCAGCAAGAAATTTTCGGACCGGTACTCACTCTCCAAACGTTTACTACCGAAGAAGAGGCCATTTCGTTGGCCAATTCCACGGCCTACGGCCTTTCCGCCATCGTGTACACCTCCAGTGCAGAGCGAGCCAATCGCGTCGGCCAACTCGTTCGCGCGGGGACGGTGTGGGTCAATTGCTTCCTCGTGCGGGACCTGACGGCCCCTTTCGGTGGTGTCGGCATCAGCGGCATTGGCCGTGAGGGTGGCGACTACGCCCTGGACTTCTATTCCGACCTCAAAATGCTGCAAATAAAGGAAGGAACAACCCATGGGTGAAATTGTCGGCGCCGGACTCCTGGCGCACGTGCCAACCATTGTGTTACCCGACGACATTCGCCGAGAGCTCAACAATGGAAATGAATCAACGCTGTACACGGGACTCCACGACCTGCGCCGAGAGGTCTTTGACGTCCTCCAGCCCGACCTCGTCCTGGTCTTTGACTCCCACTGGTTCACCACCGTTGAGTTCGTCATCACCAGTGCTGACGAACGGAGCGGTTACTTTACATCCGAAGAGCTTCCCCGAGGCATGTCCTCGGTACCTTTCCGGCTCCCCGGTCACCGAGCCTTCGCCGAACTCGTAGGGACTATCGCCAACGACACGCCGGAGTGCTGGATTAGCCCCATTGACAACGAACACCTTCCCAATACCTACGCCACGCTTAACTTCGCCCCATTCCTCCAGCGAGGGGATGAGGCGTGGGTCTCGGTGAGCACGTGTCAAACTGCCGAATCCGTCGACTTCGCCACGGTGGGTCGCGTGATCGCCCAGGCGATTGCTGCGAGTGACCTCCGCGTGGTGCTCATCGCCTCGGGCGCACTCAGCCACACCTTTCATAGTCTTCGGACCCTTCGTCAGCACGAGGCCGCCGGCGAAGAACACATCTTCTCCGATGCGGCGCGTGAGTGGGACCACCGCGTGATTGCCTCACTCGAGGCTGGGAACCACGCCGATGTGCTCAACAATCTCGATGGCTTCAAAAAGGTTAAGCCCGAGGGCCACTTCGCTCACTACCAAATGATGGCCCACGCCCTCGGCGGCACTGCCTGCACGGCCAAGGGCCGTCGCTACTCCGACTACGAAAACGCCATTGGCACTGGACAAGTGCACCTGTGGTTCGATCAACCAAGCGAAGGATGGACACACTCATGAGTTATCCCCACGGACTACCGTTCCCCCGCACCGCCAGTGGTGGCGCGTCACTGCTGCCGCGACTGCCGTGGCACTACAGCGGCGACCTCCTGACGGTGGAGTACCGCACCAACCCCGACAACGTGCGTAAGGTGCTCCCACCCGACGTCGAACTGGCACACGACGACGAGGATCCGGGGGCGGTCGCCTTCATCTGGGCCGACTGGCAGAGCTGTGGCGCGGACTACGACGAACTCCTTGACCCCGTCCGCGGACAGTACAAAGAAGCTTTCGTGGTCGTCCGTTGTCGGTTCGAAGGTCAGCTCTACAGCCGATGCGTCTTCATCTGGGTTGACAAGGACTTTGCCCTCATGCGCGGGTACCTACAGGGATACCCGAAGAAGTTCGGCTCGATTCACCAAACACGTCCCGTCACGGTGGGTTCGGCGGGTCCACGCCTCGAACCCGGTGGCCGCTTCGGCATGACCCTGGCGGCAAGTGATCGCCGTCTCGCCACCGCTACCGTGACACTCGAGGGTCCCGCCACCAGCAATGGCTTCGTCAACGGTCACGCGATGCTGCACCACCGGTGGTTTCCCCGCATCGAACTCGATGGTCGAGACTCACTCAGCGAAGTCGTCACCATGGCCGGCGTCAACGTGGAACTCGGTCCAGTGTTTGGCGGCCGCGCGACGCTCGACGTTTTTGACTCCCCCACGGAGGAGCTCACGCTGTTGGCCCCCGAGGAAATCATTGGTGGCTACTTCCGCAGTGTCGGCACCACCTTCGCTGGAGGACGTACGATACACGGAGTATGAGTCGCCGCATCGCTTCCACCTCACCGCAGGAATTACTCGCCACGGAAAGCCAGATTCGCACGCGCCTCGAAGGTCAGCCGTTTGATTTCGACGCAATGAGCGCCGTCTCCAACGTCTACCGTGCCGGCACCGCAGTGCGGACGCATATGGAGCGAACGATTCTCGCGGAGCACGAACTTTCGTGGGTGGCCTTCACCGTGCTGTGGGTGCTGTGGATTTGGGGCAAGCAGGAAACTGGTCACGTCGCCGAAGAGGCGGGTATTACGAAGGGCACCCTCACTGGGGTAATAAAGACGCTGACCGGCCAGCAACTCATACGGCGCACCACGCACGCCGACGATCGTCGCCGAGCATCGATTGACCTAACGGCGAAGGGAACGAAGCTGATTACCAAGCTCTTCCCGATGTTCAATCAACACGAATCACTGGCGGTTTCCGCGTTGACACTGGCGGAGCAGCGCGAATTGGCTCGACTTCTCCGAAAAGTGACCAATCACCTGAGCAGCGACGCCATCACCGCTTAGGGCAACATGCCCTTGCTGCGTAGAGCGGCCTCAAGAATGGGTGTCAGGGCCACCGTGAAGGTCTTCGTGAAGTGGTACTGGTCGAGGTACATCAGGG
>DAIPLC010000029.1:5862-13014 GCA_036769405.1 Acidimicrobiales bacterium | reverse complement strand
ACCCGGGACCTCTTCGTCCCGAACGAAGCGCGCTACCAAGCTGCGCTACAGCCCGCAGCGAGCAGAGACCATCTTAGTCGCCCGAGAGCCACGGGCACAAAGTCCTACGGTGTGACGAGTTCGTCGGCCGGTTCGTGGCGCTCCACCACGATTTCGCTGATTCGCTGTTTGATCACTGATTGGACGCGAAAGCTCCACTCCCCGACGGTAAAGACCGTGCCGGCGGCGGGAATATCGTCGGCCAGAGCCAGGATGTAGCCGGCGAACGTGACGTACTCACCTTCGGGAATGCGAAGGCCGAGCGTCTCTTCGACCTTATCGACGTGCGTCTGGCCATCAATGAGCCATCGCCCTGGGCGAATGGGAACAATCGTGACGTCTTCTTCTTCGTCGAACTCATCACTCAGGTCGCCCACGAGTTGCTCGAGAATGTCACGAATGGAGATGACGCCCGCGACACCACCGTGTTCATCGAGCACGATGGCGAAGGTGCGACGTTGCAGCCGCATTTCCTTCAAACTCTCGAGGAGGTCGAGTGTCTCGGGCAGCATGAGTGGGGTACGAATCTTGCGACCGATTTCTCGTTCATCGGGCAAGGAGACGCCGATCGCTCGCTTGGCGGTGGTGGAGCGGAAGAGGTCGTTGACGAACAACACACCCTGAACCTGGTCAAGGTCATCGTCGTGGACTACCGGGAAACAAGAGTGGCCGGTGTCACGGACCGCCTCGGCGATGGCTTCGGGGGTGACCGGCATCGTGAGGTAAGCCACGTCGACTCGTGGGGTCATGACGTCACGAAGCTCAAGTTCACTGAGTTGATCGACACGGTCGTGGATGGCTTGCGCCTCGGGGCTGGTGAAGACGTGATCGTCCTTGCCAGCGATGCGAGAGCGGAAGCGAGCGAGGCCGGAGGCCTGAGCCGGTTCTTTCATGCAGGGGCGCCAGCGCGGACAGTGGCCGGCGTGAGCGCCGTGTCCTCGAAGGCGTCGCCGCGCAGCAGGGCGCGCACGGCGGAACGAACCGTTAACGGTTCGAGAGGCTTGAGGACAAAACCCTCAGCCCCACTACGGCGAGAGAGAAAAACATCAGCGCGGCGGTCGAGCAACATCAGAACCGGCACCGGCTCGGCAAAGCCGTAGGACTCGTCGTGGCGAAGTTCCATGGTGATAGCCATAGCGCCCATTGCTCCAA
Organism: Acidimicrobiales bacterium; assembly: GCA_036769405.1. GTDB lineage: Bacteria > Actinomycetota > Acidimicrobiia > Acidimicrobiales > RAAP-2 > RAAP-2. The sequence goes on along the minus strand of DAIPLC010000029.1, from coordinate 11,823 downwards.
TTTGCATGTCACAGAGAAGCAGGTCAACACCGCCAGCGCGGGTCAGCGTCAAGACCTCGGGTCCACTGGAGGCTTCCACGATGGTGTAGTCCGGTGACTCGAGCATGGCCCGTACGTCTCGACGCAAACTGGCGAGGTCACTCGCAATAACAATGGTTGCCACGTCACTAGCGTAGCAAGCGACACTTTCAACGTGGCCACGCCGCCGCCGCACCGCTGGACTACTTCGAGGTGCTCTGGACCCAGCCGAGTTGCCGAGGGGTGACCTGGGTCAAGACAATCAGCAGCGCGAACGTAATGACGTGCACTGCCGTGCAGTACAGACAGATGTGATTGATAAAGACCAACTCAGCCGTGATGAGCCAGAGCACGAACACCATGCCGCCGGCGGCGAGGACAAACCGCGCGAGGTGAATCCAGTACTGCTTGGCGGCCCACGCCCACGGTGAGTTCAGCGCCGTCATGGCGACAAAGTTGAGTAGTCCGAGAACGGCCACGGGGATCCCGAAAAAGTAGGACTGTGACGAGGTGGTCACACTTTCGCAGTTGAACAACTGGTTGCGCGGGCAGATCAGCAGACTCGAGTGGCCAAAGTGCTCGACGGTCAGGTAGGTCGAGACCGCCAGCCCCAGCAGGCTCAGCACCAGGGTCGTGACACGGGCCCAAGCGGCAACCGGCTCAACCGACCGCGACATTGTTAGAGGCCTTTGGCGGCTGTCGTGACGCCTGGCGAGGTGCAGACAGCAGCGGGCTGCTGCTTGGTCAACTTACACAGCGAGGCGGTCAGGTAGTTCGCCGAGGCCACGATGGCCTGCGTCACCGGACTCGATGGCGTCGAGAGACCGGCGGCGATGCTGTCACGGCTCAGGTTGGTGAGCAGTCCCGGTGTGTACTGCGCACCCGAGATCAGCGCCTGATTGCCCAATGACATGAAGGGGTAGGAGTACTCGTTCTGCACGGTCATGCCGGGAATGAAGGCCGGCGTGTCGTACTTGAGGAAGTCACTGTTTGCGACCTTTGGCGTCTTCATGAGGGGGAACCAGCCCTGGGTGGCGGGATTGGGCTTGTTGCCGTACTGCTCAATGCCCTGGAAGGACAGGTAGGGGGACGAGTACTTGGCCGTCAGAAAGGAGAAGCTCGGGGTGTTGGCGTACGAGTCAATGGGCGACGAGGCCGTGTTCTGCAGACCGGACCACGTGCCAAAGCGGCTGAGGGCGACGATGGTGGCCCAGCGCTGAGCGGCACAGAAGGGGCAGTACTCCGCACCGATGTAGAGAACGTTGGGGACTTGCTTGCCCGTCGAGGACAAACCAGTTCTGAGGGGCTGGTGCTTCAACGTAATTGGCTTCGCCACGGGAGCGGCACCCGAGGTGACGCCCACGGTGTTGAAGACGGACGCCGGAATCGTGGTCAACTGCGCCAGCATCGCTGACGAAGTGGGCGTGTCCGAGCCATTCTTCGACGACGCGCTCCCGCTGGTGACCTTGACGACCACGAGTGCAGCGACGACAACGAGAACGACGCCGACAGCGATCCAGGTGAAGAGACCGGCGGGACGACCCGACGATGCCTGCTGTGAAGGGGAGGTTGCCACAATGCTCCTTGGTAGATGAGAACGGTTCAAACTTAGTCGCTAAACATAAGAATTTGGCACAACGCAGATAAGGGATAAGCGCACGTACGTCGTACGATGCAGGTGGTGAACTCACCCGTACCTCTCCGTCCAGCGGCCACCGTCGTGGTCCTGCGCGACGGGCCGAACGGCGTAGAAGTGGCGATGTTGCAGCGGCATAGTGAGACCCCCGCCGCCGGCGGTGCGTGGGTCTTTCCTGGTGGCAGCGTTGACGCCGACGACGCCGCACCGACTTTTGTTTCGACCGACAGGGAGGCCGACCGTCGCCGTCGTGACCGGCTGCAGACACCCGAGGCCACCTCGTATTACGTGGCCGCACTTCGGGAGCTCTTTGAGGAGGCGGGGGTGCTGCTCGTTCGTGAGACCATCGACGTCGACCAGCAAACAAGATGGCGGTTGGCGATTGCCACCGGTGAGAGCACCTTCACGGCCCTGCTGGAGCGAGAAGGGCTGCACCTCGATCTTGACGCCCTCGAATACATCGCCCATTGGCGGACCCCCGAGGGGCGACCTCGCCGCTACGACACTCGGTTCTTTCTTGCGGCGTTACCGGTCGGGGGCTCGATTGCCTGCGATGGCCACGAAATAGTGGCCCATGTCTGGTGCCGACCCGCTGACGCGCTCGCCCGCTACCACGCAGGCGAATGGCACCTGTTATTGCCGACACACACACTGCTGAGTCAGTTGCATTCCTTCACCACGGTTACCGAGGCACAGTCGTTCTGGCGAGGGCAACCTCGGCCCACTATGACCCAACCCGTCGAGGTGCTCCGTGACGGACGGCTGGTGGCGGAACTTCCCACCTAACGCTGGCTACGAGCTGGTGGCCACACTCTGATCGAGTGCGTCAAGCAAACGAGCAGTACAACCCGCCGGAATGAGTTCATTGCCGAGCGCCGCCAGCTGCGCGGCGAGTTGCGCGAAGGGGCCGCCCTCGGCCTCTTGCTGCGCAATGGGCGTTCCTTCGTCACCGCCCTGGGAGAGTGAGGGGAGAAGGGGGAGCGAGGCCAGTAACGGCACAGCGAGTCTGGTGGCGAGATCGAGACCGCCGCCCTCACCAAAGGGGGCGTGTCGCTGCCCGCACTCGCAGCTGTAGCCACTCATATTTTCAATGATGCCAAGCAAGCGGAGGTTGGACTTGACGCCAAAATCGGCGGCCCGAGCGGCCACTTGCTGGGCCGCCATGGCGGGCGTGGTCACGACCACCTGCCCTAAGTGAGGCAGGAGGCGGGCCAGGGTCATCACGATGTCGCCGGTGCCCGGTGGCGTATCAATCAAGAGAAAATCAATGCCGGTCCAATCGGCGTCTTCAATAAATTGCGCCACGGCTTTTTGAACCATGAGACCGCGCCACAACAGCGCACTGTCATCATCGGCGAGGTGCCCCATGGAGAGCAGGGCAATGGAGCCAGCGCCCTCGGGGCGCGATAGCGGCAGCATTTTGCCGTTTCGTACCGCAATTTCGCCGTGAATATTGAGTAGTCGAGCCAGTGAGAATCCCCAGATATCAGCGTCGAGGACACCAACGCGGAGCCCGCGGTGAGCGAGGGCCACGGCGACATTGGCGGTGACCGATGATTTGCCGACGCCACCCTTGCCGGAGGCAATCATGACGACGGGCGCAGTGCGAGGAATCGTGGTCAGTGGCGCCGCGGCCTGAGCGAGACGTCGAGCGGTGCGTAACAGCTCCGCCTTCGCGGTAGCCGAGAGCACCCCGATGGAGAGGGTTACCTCGCGTACGCCCTCAACGTCCAGCGCCGCCGCGCGCACTTCTCGTTCGATAGTGCTGCGCAGTGGGCACGCCGCCATCGTCAGCGCCACCTCAATGTGGGCGACGCCCTCGGGGCTGACGGAAACGCCCCCGACCATGCCCAGGTCGACAATGGAGGCTTGGAGTTCGGGGTCACGAACGTCACGCAAGCGTGCGCGCAAGGTTTCGACGATTTCCACGATGGCAACCTACCGGTATTTGAACAGGCTCGGCATAATTTCGTGGGTTTTCGCTACGATGGAGGCAGAGAAACGCCAAAGGAGCGCCATGTCGAATGCCTCAAGCACGACCGTCACGTTGTCGAAGAAGAATGCCGACCCCATTACCTTGACCGATGCCGCCATCGCCAAGGTGGCTGAGTTGATCGCAGCCGAAGGCGTTGACGAAGTCCTCGCCCTTCGCGTGGCCGTCAAGCCCGGTGGCTGCTCCGGCTTCAACTACGACATGTTCTTCGACTCGGAGTTCGCCAGCGACGACATCGTCAAGGACTTTGCCAACGTCAAGGTCGTTGTCGACCCGTCGAGCGCCGAGCTCTTGACCGGCGCCACGCTCGACTACAACGATGGCCTGCAGGGTGCGGGTTTCCACATCACCAACCCCAATGCGACCCGCACCTGCGGTTGCGGAAACTCCTTCAGCTGAGCCATGTCAACTCCCATTGGTCCGTACTCGCCCGGTCGCCGCGCTGGCGATTTCGTCATTCTCTCCGGTCAACTCGGCATGGTGCCGGGTGCATCAACCCCGACGTTGGTTGAGGGCGGCGCCGCCGCCGAACTTCGCCAGGGCCTCGAAAACGCTAAGGCGTTGCTCGCCGAACACGGTGCCACGATGAATGACGTCGTAAAGGGCACCCTGTTCCTCATGGACCTTGACGCCGACTTTGCGGCGTGCAACGAGGTCTGGGTCACGTTCTTTGACGCGCCTCGTCCGACTCGTTCGACGATTCAGGTGGCCAAGTTGCCGATGGGTGCCCGTGCTGAAGCGGAGCTCTGGGCCTACGCCCCCGAGCGCTAAACCTCAAACGTCGTCGACACACCAAACTTGTAGCCCACCGATCGCACGGTGGCGATGAGGTGAGCGTATTCTTCGCCCAACTTGGCGCGAAGGCGTCGGACGTGAACGTCAACCGTACGGGCGCCACCGTAGTACTCGTAGCCCCAGACGCGGCTCAGGAGCGTCTCACGACTGAAGACGCGATTCGGATTCGTGGCGAGGAAGCGGAGCAGTTCGTACTCCATGTACGTGAGGTCCAGGATGCGACCGGCGATCGTGGCCTGGTAGGTCTCGAGATTCATCACCAACTCACCGTGGGCCACTCGCGGCGCAACACTTTCGTTACCAGCGCGGCGTAGCCGGTGGCGGAGTCGTGTCGCGAGCTCCGACACGTTGAAGGGCCCGACGATGAAGTCCTCGAAGAGGTCCTCTCGGAACGTCAACTCATCAAGTTGGTAGTGCTCCACCAGCAAAATAATCGGCTCAATAGGCCGCTCGCGATGACGAAGCTGTCGACAAAGCGTCATCGCCTCAGTGAGCGACAGCGATGAGGCGTTAATGACGGCGCCGGAAAACCCGCTCTCGGGCTCGACCGCCACGATGTCGTCCACTCGACCGCTCGCACACACGGCCGGCGTGACGCCAGTTACCTCGAAGGCCTTACGAATGGGGCCATCGCAGGACGGTACGCACAGAACGGTGTCAATCACAGGAGGGGGAGATACCGTTCCAGCTCGAAGGGTGTGACTTGACCACGGTAGGCATCCCACTCGGCACGCTTGTTCCGAAGGAACCACTCCACTTGGTGGTCCCCCAGCGTCTCTTGCAGAAGCGCTGAGGTCGACATTAACTCGATGGCCTGGTCGAGGGACTGGGGCAGGCGAGCTACCCGTTCGCCTTCGGCAGGCAGGGTGTAGGCCTCGGTGATGCCACGAAGTCCCGCCGCCAAAATCACGGCGAAGGCCAAGTAGGGATTCGCCGCCGGGTCCGGGGCACGGTACTCGATACGCGTGGATTCAGTTTTGCCGGACTTAACCGTTGGAACGCGAACGAGGGCGGCGTCGTTGGAGCGAGCCCATTCCACGCCCACGGGTGCTTCGGTGGAGGGCACCAGGCGCTTGTAGGAGTTAACCCACTGGTTGGTTATTGCCGTGATCTCGGGGGCGTGTCGCAAGAGACCGGCCATGAACTGCGTCGCCACCGGTGAAAGTCCGTAGGGACCGTCACCGACGAAGGCATTCTCACCGTTGCGCCACAACGAGAGGTGGGTGTGCATGCCCGACCCCTGTACGTTGGCGAGGGGCTTGGGCATGAAGCTGGCGGCAATGCCAGCCTGACGGGCCAACTCCTTGACCACGTGGCGCACTGACATCACGGTGTCGGCCATTGTGAGTGCGTCGGTATACCGGAGGTCGATCTCGTGCTGACTTGGCGCGTCCTCGTGCTGGGCGTGTTCAACGCCGATGCCCATTTCCTCGAGGGTTAGAACAGTGCGGCGGCGAAGTTGGCTGGAGACATCGTCGGGCAGCAGGTCAAAGTAGCTGCCCTGATCCAGCGGCGTCAG
>DAIPLC010000029.1:0-5762 GCA_036769405.1 Acidimicrobiales bacterium | reverse complement strand
GTGACGTGGAATGCCTTGTGGCGACCGAGAATGTCGGTGAACCACAGTTGGACAAATCGAATACCTCGCTCTTCGACGGTCCGTAGGACGTACTGCGCTTGGTTCTGCATGGTCATAAGTCTTTCACTTTCACGGTGTCACACAAAAAACACCGTTAAGACACACTCCCGCCACCGAAACGGTGGCGGGAGTGCACGGAACTTTCTAGGAGTATTACGAGTTCGTTACATTACTTTTTAGCACGTGTGGCCTTGGCCGTGGTAGCGGCAGCAGCCTTTTTTGCCACGGGCGCCTTCTTGGCAGCCGGCGCCTTCTTGGCCGTCGCGGCCGCGGCACCACAGATGGTCTCGACCATCAAGCGGGTCACCGTGTACGGGTCGACGTTGGCGTTGGGGCGACGGTCCTCGAGGTAGCCGCGCTTTTCGCGAGCCACGCCACCGGGGATGCGGACGGAGCAACCGCGGTCCGACACGCCGTATGAGTAGGTGTGCCATGGGGCGGTCTCGTGCGCACCGGTCAGGCGGTCCTTGACGCCGTCACCGTAGTTCTCGACGTGCTCGAGCACGCGGGTGCCCAGCGCCTCGCAACCAGCGATGATGGCGTCCCAGCCACCCACGGCACGCATCTGCTTCGTGGAGAAGTTCGTGTGCGCACCGGCACCGTTCCAGTCGCCCTTGATCGGCTTCGCGGCCCAGGAGACTTCAACCTCGAAGTCTTCCGCGATGCGCTCGAGCAACCAGCGAGCAACCCAGAGCTGGTCGGCCACAGCCAGCGTGTCGAGCACGCCAACCTGGAACTCCCACTGACCCATCATCACTTCGGCGTTGGTGCCTTCGATGGCGATACCGGCGGCGAGGCAGGCCTCGGTGTGGGCCTCGACAATGTCACGGCCGGGCATCTTCGAGCCACCGACACCGCAGTAGTAGGGGCCCTGTGGAGCGGGATAACCCACTTCGGGCCAGCCGTAGGGACGGCCGTCCTGGAAGAAGGTGTACTCCTGCTCAATGCCAAACTTCGGCTCGAACGAGGCGTACGTCTTGGCGGCCAAGGCCGCTGCGTGACGCGTGTTCGTGGGGTGCGGGGTCATGTCGGCGTTCAGGACCTCGCAGAGGACCAGGATGTCGCCAGTTGAGCGCAGGGGGTCGGGGCAGGTGAAGACGGGGACCAAGACGCAGTCAGAAAATGAGCCCGTGGCCTGGTTCGTACTCGAACCATCGAAGCCCCAAATCTCGGGCTTCTTGCCGTCGGCAATGATGCGGGTCTTTGAACGCAAACCGTGCGTGGGCTCGGCTCCGTCAATCCAGATGTATTCGGCCTGGTATGGCATGTTCTCTCCTCGTGGATAAGGCACAACCGTGCCCATGGATAATTCTTCCGTGTGCGCTTGTGCGACCGAGCGAGTTCTGTTAATTGTGTGTGAAACCTGCCTCGAGTTGGCAGCGAGTGTCGCCGGTAGGCTGGCGGTGTGGCCACCGTTCGACTCGCCCTCGCCCAAATGAATGCCGTTGTTGGTGGGTTGGCTGAGAACAGTGCAACGGTGCAACGCCTTCGCCACCAGGCCGCCGCCCTTCAGGCTGACATCATGATTACCCCCGAATTGGCCCTGACCGGCTATCCCCCCGAGGATCTCCTTCTCAAGGAGGGCTTCGTTGCGGCGACGGCGAACGCGGTGGAGTTTCTCGTGCGGGGTGATGGGCCGCCAGTGTTGGTCGGCACCGTGGTGGCGGAGTCGCCGACCCTGCCGCTCTCGTCCTCCCTCGACGGTCGGGCGGCCGCCCAGGCCACTTCGCGGCCGCGAATCGCCAACGCGCTGGTGGCCCTTGATAACACGGGGCAACGTGCCGTTGCGACGAAGCAATTGCTGCCCAATTACGACGTGTTTGACGAGCAGCGATATTTTCACTCCGGCAGTGCGCCCAGCACACTGATTAATGTCGGCGGCGTCGCGGTAGGGATGTTGATCTGTGAAGACGTGTGGGCCCCTGAACCAGCGCGTCAGTTAGTTGAGGCGGGGGCTACCTTGCTGGTCGTGGCCAACGCGTCGCCGTTCGCCCGTGGGCGTCGCGGCGAGCGTGAGGCCATGTTGGCGGAGCGGGCGAGGGAAACGGGCTGCCCCATCGCCTACGTGAACATGATCGGTGGGCAAGACGAGCTCGTCTTTGACGGGCAGAGTGTTGTTCTCGACGCCACGGGCACGGTTATTGCCCGCGCGGACGCCTTCCAGGAGGAACTGCTGGTCGTTGACGTCGAGGCGACGGCGTCGTCGCTCGGCGTCGTGTTACACGGCGGGCCGCAGCCCGGCGAACGGGGCATGCACATCAACTACGTGGCCGAGCCCCGCAGTGACGTGGCGGAAATTTACGAAGCCCTCGTCACCGGGACGCGGGACTACTTGCGGAAAAACGGCTTTCGATCGGCCGTTATTGGACTCTCGGGCGGGATTGACTCATCGATTGTCGCCATCATCGCGGTCGACGCTCTCGGTGCCCAGGCCGTTCGCGGTGTGGCCATGCCGAGTCGTTACTCGAGTGACCACTCAATCCTCGACGCCTACGCCTTGGCCGAGCGCCTCGACATTGCGATCGACACCATCGCTATCGAACCCGCGCACGAGGCATTTACTTCCCTGCTTACGCCAGTACTCGGTGAGGTTGTCGGACTGACTGACGAGAACCTGCAGTCGCGCATTCGCGGGGTTTTGCTGATGGGTATCTCGAATGCCACGGGGGCCATTGTCCTCACGACTGGCAACAAGTCGGAGATGGCCACGGGGTACTCAACCCTCTACGGTGACTCGGCGGGTGGGTTCGCCGTGATTAAGGACGTCGCGAAAACGCTGGTTTACGAGCTCTGTCACTACCGCAATGATGTGGCCGCTCTCGCCGGTGATCCTGCGCCGATTCCCCTATCGGTGCTGACGAAAGCGCCCTCAGCCGAATTGCGTCCCGACCAGCGCGACGACCAGTCGTTGCCACCGTACGAGGTGCTCGACGCCCTGCTCGAGCGCTACGTCGAGCAGGACGAAACGGCTGATGAACTCGTCGCGGCCGGTTACGACGCAGCCCTCGTGCACCGCATTACGGGATTGGTGGACCGTTCGGAGTACAAACGCCGCCAAATGCCGCCGGGGGTGCGCATCTCGAAGAAGGCCTTTGGCCGCGATCGTCGTATGCCGATTACGAATAACTTCCGCCCGAGCACGACATGACCTGGGCTGAGGGTAACCACCTCTTCGGTCTCTACGACGCGCTCTACCGAGGCCTCGGGACGGCCGCTCCGGCCTGCACGAATGATGCCCTCACGGTGCGGACGTACGAACTGGGTCGACTCTTCGGCGCCGAAGCGTTGACCTTGCGCGAGGCGGGTTGCGACGCCCCAGCCTCCCCGCTCGTGCTCTCAATGATTGAACACGCGTCACTGGAAGACCCCACCGGCGCACTGGCCCTCTTCGTGGTCACGATGTTAATTAGCCCTCGTTTGCTGGTCTGGCTCCGTGACTTGGCACTCCTCGTGACCGAGGAGAAAGAGGTTGAGGCAGTTCGTCGAGGCCAGGCCTTACTTGTCTCGTCGATGAACGCGACCGGCGCAATTCTGGCGCGACAGCCGGCCCTCGACAGCCCCATTCTGGAGGGCGTGGTGGCCGAGATTTTGCAGCAATTCGTGGACGCGGGCTGGGACGAACACCTCGGCCCTCGCGACTAGGTTGCGCACTCTCGTATAACTACGTGTAGCCGGTTCCTCCGGTGTGTGCGTAGAAGGAAGTTGCCCATGGCTAAAGACCGCGTTGATCGTGATGATGAGGACCTCGTCCGGCTCTACCTGTCTGACATCGGTCAGTACACCCTGCTGACGAAGGATGACGAAGTCCACCTCGCACAGACCATCGAGGAGGGCCGTGAGGCTCGCGCCGAACTCGAAGCCGCCGAAACCGACAAGGCCATCAAGCTGACCCCCACGAAGAAGCAGGCGCTCAAGCGCACCGTTCACCGTGGCGAGAAGGCCGAGCAGGACTTCGTTCAGTCCAACCTCCGTCTCGTGGTTTCCATCGCCAAGAAGTACCAGGCGTCGGGCCTGCCACTGCTGGACCTGATTCAAGAGGGCAACCTCGGCTTGATGCACGCCGTGGAGAAGTTCGACTGGCGCAAGGGCTTTAAGTTCTCCACCTACGCCACCTGGTGGATCCGTCAGGCGATTACCCGTGGTATCGCCAACACCGGCCGCACCATTCGCCTCCCCGTGCACGCAGGTGACACATTGGCTCGCGTGCAGAAGGCTCAGTCGCGCCTGGAACTGAAGTTTGGTCGCCCGCCGACCATCAAGGAACTCTGCGACGAGTGCGAGATGCCCGAAGACAAGCTGATTGAAGCGTTGCGCTTCCGCTCCGAGCCGATCTCACTATCCGAGCCGCTCCGCGAAGACGGTGACGCCGAACTCGGTGACGTCGTGGAAGACCGTTCGGCCGAATCGCCGTTCGACGTTGCCGCGGTCAAGATGATGCCCGACGCGATTGAAAAGTTCCTCCAGATGCTCGACGAGCGGGAGCGCAAGATTCTCCGCATGCGCTTTGGTCTCGACGGCGCCGGTGAAGTGCGGACCCTCGAAGACGTGGGTGCCGAGATGAATCTGACCCGCGAGCGCATCCGTCAGATCGAAGCACGGGCGATGTCCAAGCTCCGCCACCCGTCGTCGGACACCGGCGCGCGCGACCTGCTGACGCTCTAGTCGCGACGAAGTCGCCCCAGCATGGCGACCACACCGAGGACGAGAGCACTCACGACGAACGGGGTTCGCGACTGCTTACCGTCGTGGGCGCGCACGGGGTGCGTGAAACTCATAATGGGCCAGGACCGGTCGTGGGCTAACCGCATCAGGCTGCGGTCGGGATTGACGGCGTAGGGGTGACCCACGGCTTCCAGCATGGGGACGTCCGTCAGCGAGTCCGAATACGCGTACGACTCGCTGAGGTCGATGCCGCGCGCGAGTGCGACCTCTCGCATAGCGGCGGCCTTGTTCTCACCGTGGGCGACGAAGTCCATTTCGCCGGTGAGTTTGCCGTTGTCGTCAATCGCCGGTCGCGATCCAATTGCCCCGGTCATGTTGAGGAGCTCAGCGAACGGTTCGACAATTTCCACCGGTGACATCGAGACCAGCCACACCTCGTCACCTTGGGCGAAGTGGTGCTGGATGAGGTCAAGAGCCTCTTGATATATCAGCGGCTCAATGACCTCGTTAAGAGTTTCGGCCACGAGCGCTCGCACCTCATCGTGGTCCCATCCCTTCGTTACCTGGAGGACCTTGCGACGAATTTTGTCGAGACGCTCGTCACTTGCGCCGAAGCGGAGAAAGAAAATGTGACTAAATGCCCCCCGAAGCAGGGTGCGTCGGTTGAGCAGGCCCCGCGCGTGGAACTCTGGGCCGAGGGCGACCAGCGACGATTTGGCAATAACTGTTTTGTCCAGATCGAAGAACGCTGCTCGCACGGTGATAATGCTACGCCTCACGGTCGATGGGTACGACCGCTCGTCCTAACCGATGAATGCGGCGGCGCAGTCTTCGGTCGCGTTGGCGCGAGTTACCAAAATGACGTGGTCGTGTTCGACGAACCGCATGGAACCCTGCGGCACCATCGGTTGGTCGGCGCGAACGACGGCGACAACCCTTACGGCATCGGAGAGGTGCAACTCGTCCAGGGTGACGCCCTCCGCGACAGCTGGCGCGCTGGCGGACAACGTGACCTCAATGAGTCGCATTTTGCCGTGAGC
>DAIPLC010000028.1:0-13058 GCA_036769405.1 Acidimicrobiales bacterium | reverse complement strand
GCAACACCACTACCGAGAAAGAAAGTGCTCGACCTCGCTGCGCACGAGCGGCCAGAAGTTGTCCAGTTCGGCGCGGTGCCTCGGGTTCTGCGACTCGAGGACGTAGTTCAACATTTGAATGCGCCGAAGCAGGATGAGGGCGTCGAGGTCGCCGGGCTTATGTGGCGGCACCTCAGCCACCTCTCGATACCCCTCGAGTAGTGCATCACGGTCGCTCGGCTGTCGCACGTAGTACAAAGCGGTGGCGAGGTCCTGGAGTGGCAGGCCAATGCCGCAGTCGTCAAAATCGAGAATGGCAACCGCGCCGTTGTGCCACATCAGGTTGCCACCATTGGCGTCAGCGTGAATGATGTGGGGCGGGGTCGACGCGTAGTGACGATTGACGACTTCACTAATCTCGTCCAATGCCCTAGCCATCAGCGCCTGGTCATCACCGTTCAACAACGAGTCCGGACCAGTCACCAGGTTGTCGAAACCCCAGAAGAGGGAGTCGAACACCGGGAGTGTTGCGTCATCAGGCAGCTCGAATCCTCGACCCTCGTCGTGCATCACGGCCAACAATCGCCCCGTTGCGCGGAACGCCTCAGACTTGTCTTCCAGCGTGGCCACCTCTGCACCGTCGAGCCAGGAAAAAAGGACCGCGGTCGTTGTTCGCCCCAGGGCCTCACTGTCGACGGTGGTGAATAGTTCACCTTTGGCGTTCGTCAGCGGCTGAGGAACTGACACCCGGTCTGACTGATGCAGTCGATCCATCCACGCCAGTTCCGCCCGTAAGTTTGCGGGAGTTCGTGGTGAGTTCACGTTGATGCGAAGGGCGAACTTCTCGCCGTCGGCCGTCACCACGGCGAGCGTCGAGTTATATCCGTGGTTCAGCATTTCGAGCGAGGCCACCTCTAAGGAAAAGGCGGTCATGACCTCGTGCGCCAAGGCAGTCATCAGCGCGATCTGCACCTCTTCGGTGTGATCGCTGAAGCTCGATGTCATGTACTCACTTTAAAGCGAGCGCTTCGGGTACTACTCGAGCCCTCGTGAAGCGCGAGTGTTGAGGTGCGACTGTACGTCACGAGTGCGGTTGAGCGTCCCGTCCACGGTCCAGTAGCGCTGACCAGCCACCAACAGCTCTTCCGCTGGGAATTTGGTGACGACTTCGCAACCGGTGGCGGTGACCACCATCTCCTCTTCGATGCGAGCGGCGCCCCACCCGTCCTTCGATGGCCAGTAGGTCTCGAGGGCGAAGAACATGCCTTCTTCGAGCACCTCGGGGTGATCGAGCGACACCAGACGGGAGAAAATTGGCTTCTCCCAGATGGACAGGCCAATACCGTGGCCGTACTGGAGTGCGAACGCGGCCATTTCGTCGGGAAAACCGAACTCTTGCGCCTTCGGCCATACCGACACAACGTCGGCCGTCGTGGCGCCGGGCTTCACCTGATCGATGGCGTTGTCCATCAACTCTCGGCACTTGGTGTAAGCGTCGCGCTGGGCCACGCTGGCACTACCCACCGCAAAGGTGCGGTAGTAGCACGTGCGGTAACCATTGAAGGAGTGCAGAATGTCGAAGAAAGCGGGGTCACCGGGACGCAACAGTCGGTCGGTGAAGACGTGCGGGTGTGGCGAGCAGCGCTCGCCCGAAATCGCGTTCACGCCTTCAACGTGCTCACTCCCCAAGTCGTACAGAACCTTATTGACGAGACCGACGCACTCGTTTTCTCGAACACCGGGTCGCAAGAAGGCGTAGAGCTCGTCGTAGGCCGCGTCGACCATCGATGCTGCCGTCGTCAGCAATGTGATTTCATCCATCGTCTTAATACGACGAGCTTCGAGAAAGACTTGCTGCCCGTCAACGACGTCAATACCTTCGTTGCGTAACGCGGTCAGAATCGGCATCTCGACCACGTCGATGCCCAGGGGCTCGTTTTCTAGGCCGTACTTTTGCAGTTCGCGCTTGATGGCCTTAGCGACACCTTCGGCGATGCCGGCGTCCGGATTGAAGGCACCGCGAAGCGTCGAAATACCGGGGCGTGAGCCGTGTTCGGGTTCGACGCCTTCACGGGCGCCGGATCCGTGGTCCAGCCACGAGTTCTGCAACACGTGGTGCTTGGCCGCCGAACCGAAGTCCCAGACGACGGGCATGCCACCACGGGGCAGGAGAGCGAAACGAATCAGCTTGTCGATCGCCCACGTGCCAATGTGTGTGGACGTCATGTAGCGAATGTTGTTGAAGTCGAACGTCAGCAGCGAGCCGAGGTGACTTTCGTTCAACTTCTGGTTCAAACGGCCGAGGCGAGCCTCGCGCAAGCGGTCAAAATCGACACGCTCCTCCCAGTCGACACCATTCAGTCCAAAGGTCTTCACCGTCATGCGTACTCCATCCTTCGTAAATTACGTCGATACTTCGTTAGTTCTGGCGGTAGCGGAACCAGGAGTCCAAACCGACCGCCAGTAGCAAAATCGCCCCCAGCACAATCTGCTGGTACAGGGAGTTGATACCCAAGAGAATAAAGCCATTTCCGATGAGGGCAATGAAGAGCACGCCAATCATCGATCGCCACACGGATCCTTCGCCACCGGCAATCGACGTTCCACCCACGACGACGGCGGCCAGCACGGTAAAGGTCAATGCATTGCCACCACTTGAGGCCTGCGCGCTCAACAAGCGCGACAAGTCCAAGCAGCCACCAAGTCCGGCGGCCGCACCACTCAGCACGTACGTCAAGAGCTTGATGCCATTAACTCGTACACCCGCGAGTCGAGCCGCTTCCATGTTGCCGCCCGCGGCAACCATGTAGCGACCAATCGTGGTGCGATTCAACAGCAACGCCAGCACGGTAACGAAGCCAAAGGTAATCCAGACGGCACTCGGTAGGCGCAAGAAGTGCATATTTGACAGAAGGTAGAACGCTCCCTGCGGGGGTAGCGCAATGAGGTTCCCCTGGGTGCATCGCAGCGCAATACCGCTGACCACGAAAGACATTGCGAGGGTGGTGATCAGCGGACTGATCTTGACCACCGTAATAATGAGTCCGTTCAGCAGACCCACGACGATGGCCGCCAACATGGCGGCGACAATGGCCAGGCCGGCGGAGTGGTGCATGGCCATTTCCCCACCCACGACGGACGCCAAACCGTAGGTCGCGCCAACGGAGAGGTCAATGCCCCCCGCAACCAGCACGAGGGCGAAGGCGCCGGCAATGCACAGTGTTGACGCCTGCTGATTAAAGATGTTGATGATGTTATTTACTGAGTGAAACGGTGCACTCTTCAGACACAGCGCGACAAAGAGAACGACGAATGGAATCAGGATGCCCGTTGTGCGCCACGAACGGAGGAACGCCGGAAACCGGATACCAGATCGTGCCTCGAGAACGGGTGCTCCATCATTTGTTGCAGTAGTAGTCATGTTCTTCCTTATGCCGCGGGGGCGTCAGCAAATGCCGCCACCAGGATTGCTTGTTCATTTACGTTGTCACCCTCGAGCGACGCCGTTATCTGTCCGTGGCGCATCACCACCACGCGATGGGCCAGACCCAGGATTTCTTCCAACTCGGAGGAAACGACGACGATGCCCATGCCCTCCTGCGCTTTCGCCACGAGCAGGTCATAAATAGCTCGCTTCGAGCCCACATCGACGCCTCGCGTTGGTTCGTCACATATCAACACCTTCGGTGCGCACATCAACGTGCGCGCGAAGAGGATCTTCTGCTGGTTGCCACCCGACAACATGCGTGCCGACTGCGCCAGCGACGCCGCCTTGACGCCGACTTTGGCAACCTGTTCGGTCACGGCGGCCAACTCACGCTTGCGCGAAATCCACGACCACCGACTCAACCACGGCAACCGGGACAACGCGGCGTTGTCACGAATCGAACGGCCCATCAGCAGCCCCATCTCCTTGCGGGACTCAGGGATGAAGGCAACGCCTTC
Source organism: Acidimicrobiales bacterium (assembly GCA_036769405.1). Lineage (GTDB taxonomy): Bacteria > Actinomycetota > Acidimicrobiia > Acidimicrobiales > RAAP-2 > RAAP-2. The sequence goes on along the minus strand of DAIPLC010000028.1, from coordinate 9,134 downwards.
GCGAATTGACGCGCTCGGGCTCCGCTTCTTTAGTTCAGTGCCGTCAAGTACAACACGTCCGGCGCTGAGTGGGGCGTCGCGGAAAATGGCGCGAACGAACTCGGAGCGGCCCGAGCCCACCAACCCGGCGATACCGACGATTTCTCCGGCGCGCACTTGAAGTGAGCAGTCCTGTACTCCCGGTGCGCTGATGTGCTGCACGTCGAGCACCAGCGGCGCATCCGACGGTGCCAACACCTTCTCGGGGTACGCCGCTGTCTGGGCGCGTCCCAACATGCCCTCAATGAGGCCGTGCTCGGTGCACTCCTGCACCGGGGCCGTTGAAATAAGACTGCCATCTCGCAACGTGGTGATTGTGTCGGAGAGGTCGAGGACTTCCTGGAGGAAGTGCGAAATAAGAACAATGGCCACACCACTTGCGGCGAGATGGCGAATAATGCCGTGGAGGACACCCACTTCACTCGTTGACAACGAGGCCGAAGGTTCATCCATGATGATGATCGATGCTTTGCGGGAGAGCGCCCGCATAACCTCAACCTTCTGTTTTTCAGCAGTCGAGAGTGCCCCGACCACCGTGTCAGGGTGCAGGTTGAATCCCGCCAACGCTGCGAGCTCGTCGTAGCGCTGACGCATCGCGGAGCGGTGCACCACCGACGCTGTTGCAGTTTCGGAGCCGAGGAAGATATTTTCGGCAACCGTCAGGCTTGGTACAACGGTAAGTTCTTGCGCAATAGTGACAATGCCGGCGGCAATGGCGTCACGAGGTGTACGAAGGACCAGCGGCTCACCACGAAAGGTGAGTGATCCCGTATCAGGAGCAATAACTCCCGCGATGATTTTGCCGAGCGTGGATTTTCCAGCGCCATTCTCTCCGATGAGAGCATGGACCTTTCCGGGCTCCAGGCGAATTGAAACATTGGTGAGCGCCGGAACGCCACCGTAGTGCTTGGACACGCCGGTGGCGACAAAGTCGCCACCGGCGGTGCCCACGTGAGCATCAATGTTCATAGTCTGACAATCACGTCTAGCTTTGTTACGTGTTTCGGGGAACTACCTACTTAGGCAGTCCACTGACCCGTGAATCGGTCGATGTTGCTCGGCAGCATGATGCCACCGTTTGGCAGGCCACCAACTGGGTTCGAAACGGTGCCGCCAGCCTTGCCCTTACCGAGCATTGCGGTGACCAAGAGGTTCATACCAACGGTGCCTTCGGTGGCAGGAGCCTGCACAACGTCAGCGAACCACTTCCCAGCAGCAACCTGCGTCTTGGCCTGGGTGGAACCGCCGTAGCAGACCAGCTTGGTGGTGGTGTTGTTGGCAGCTTCGAGAGCAGCCTGGGCACCAACACAGTCCTGGTCGGAGCCGACAATGACGTTGAGGTTAGGGTGCGCGATGATGGCGCCGTCGGCAACCGTACGGGCCACGCCACTCTGGTAGAGACCGTCACCAAGGCTGATCAGCGTCCCCCTCATCTTCGACTTATTCAACTTGGCCGTGAACGAGGTCGTGACCTGCGCGTCGGGCTCGTAGCCGTCGTAGTTGTGGATCAGACCAACGCTGCAGAAGTTGACCTTGCCACATGCGGCAAGAGCCTCGGTACCGAGCTGGGTACCGATCTGCGATGGGAAGAACACCACGTTGCCCGAGAGGCCCGGAACCTGAATTGCGGTGGTCGTCCAGTCGCCGCCCAAGATCTGGTCAATGTTGACGACCTTGATGCCAGCAGCCATGGCTGCCTGAACGGCGCTGATTTCAGCGGGACCGTAGATGGGCTGCAAGATGATGCCCTTGTACTGACCCGACGACGTCACGTCCTGAATCTGTGAGATCTGCTGCGTGTAGCTGTTGGCAGCGTCAAACACCGTCACGCTGACGTTTGCCTTGAGCGCATTAGCGGTGCTAGTTGCGGCAGCCTGTGCGGCAGCCAGCATTGGTGCGTCGTAGGTGTTGGCAATTGCGTAGGACAAGTAAGCGACCTTGAACGACGGCTTGACAACGGTCTTTGCACTGGCCACTGAGACGAGTGAGGTTGACAGCAGTGCTGCACCCATCAGTCCAAGTGACAACTTTCCAATAGTTGCTTTCACTTCGTATTCCCCCCAAATCTGATGTTGCACGTTCGCGCAACATCGTCGTAGACGCCGGACTCGACGAGTCCGTGAAACGTCTACGCCCGTAAATGTATCTATGTTCACTTAACAAGTCAAGTCATACTAAACAAACAATGCGGGGCCCTTTCGGGCCCCGCATTGTTTTGGGCTGGATGTTCCTTACGCGATGTACTTGTACGGGTTCGCGATGTTCTTCTTCGGTGGCAGGTCGGGGTGCATGCCGGATTCCCAGGCCTCCGCACCCAACGTTGACTCGAGGTAGCTGACCGTCTCGTCAACGGTGGCGCGCACGCGAGCCAAATCGATGCCGATCAACTTGTGCTCGTGCTTGACGATGTTGCCATCGATAACCACCGTGTGGACGTCGCCACGTTGCGCCTGCAGGGTGACGTGTCCGTAGGGGTTGATGATGGGGAACATGACCGGCGAGTTCTCGTTGTGCAGCAGCACCACATCGGCTCGCTTGCCCACTTCGATGCTGCCAATCGTGCTGTCCATGCCCAGGGCCTTCGACCCACCACGGGTCGCCCAGTCCACAACTTCCTCGCAACGAAGGTCGATCTGCGTGACGTTCTCGCCCTTCGCGTGCGCCTCGAGGTGCTGGCGCGAACGGTCGGCACCCAACGTGGTGCGCATGGCGGAGAAGAGGTCCGCGCTCCACCACACGGAGGTGTCGTTCGACAGCGACATCGGGATGTTGAACTCGCGAAGCTTGAAGGAGGAGGGGTAGCCCTGTCCAGCGCTCTGTTCACTCTCCGTCGACACCGACACCGAGCTACCGCCGGCGGCGATGCGCTGGTAGGAGTCGTCCGACAACGTCGAGCAGTGCACCAGAATCGTGTCCGGCGTCATGTAACCGTTGTCGTGCATCAGCTGGATGCTGAGGTCACCATTCGCACCGAGCACACCGGCGTGGGTGTTGACGGCCACGCCAAGTTCACGGGCAACTTCGAAGGCGGCGCGCTCGGGGAACTCCGGGCCGGCCACAACGTCAAAGGCCATCTGGAACTTCAGCATGTCGCCCTTACCCGTGAATCGACGAGCCACAAACGACTTGAATTCCGGCGTGGTCGACCACTCCCATGGGGCGGCCTGGATGTTTCCGTACGCCAGGGTGAAGCGGGCGGGGACTGCCTCGAGGGCGTCAACGGCCGCTTCGGCGTGCTCGATGGTCTGGAGGCCGTGGGACCAGTCGACGGACGTCGTCACACCGGCGTCGATGGCTTCGACGGCTGACAACAAGTTGCCGGCGTAGACGTCTTGTGGACGGAAGGTACGACCATGCTGGAGGTAGAACCAGACGAAGTACTGCGACAACGTCCAGTCGGCACCGTAGGCGCGCATCGCGGTCTGCCACATGTGGCGGTGCGTGTCAATCATGCCGGGCATCAAGATGCCACCGTCGGCGTTAATTTCCAGTGCGTCCGCTGGTGCCTCGAGGTTTACCCCAATGGCCGTGATCACGCCACCCACAATCAAGACGTCGTGTCCCTTGAGTAGGTGGTGTGCATCATTCATCGTCATAACCGTGGCATTGCGAAACACAATGGATCGGCCGTGCTCGAGTGATGCTCCGGTTGAACTAACTGGCTTATTCATGTCCCCCCTTTAAGGAATGAAAGTAAAAAATCATCCGAACGATAGCACCCATGAACGATTTGTACAGAGTTGCTTCACATCTAATTAACGGGATTTGTTTTCTCGCACGGTGGGACTTCCGGATGTGAAACCCCATAGACAGGTGCTTGTCCACCCTCCTGGCGATAAGCACCACCACGAGTCACCGAGATTTTTCGGAGGAGAACTTGACGGCGAGGGGCAATCTCGTAGAGTGTGTTTATCTTCACTGAACATTAAGGGGAACGTATGTCGGAGAGCGCAGTTACCGCACCTAACCGCACCATTGTGGTGCTCGGCGGAACGCAAGGCATTGGCCGTGAACTCGTGGCCCATCTGGCCGCCCAAGGGGCCACCGTGTACCTCTCGGGTCGAACGATGGCGTCGGCGCAAAAGGCCGTTGACGAGATTGGTCTCGGCACGCGCCCTTTGGCCGTTGACCTCAGCGAACCAACCACCATTCGTGAGGCCCTGGCCGGCGTGGGGCCCGTTGATGGTCTCGTTATTTGCGCCATCGAGCGCGACTCGAACACCATTGGCGACTACGACATCGCCGGCGCTATCCGCTTGGTGACCCTCAAGCTCGTCGGCTACACCGAAGCCATTCACGTTCTCCGTGATCGCTTCACCCCTCAGGCCTCTGTTGTTCTCTTCGGCGGTCTCGCCATGCAGCGCCCCTACCCCGGTTCGACCACGGTGTCGACGGTTAATGGTGGCGTCGTGGGCATGGTGAACTCGCTCGCCACCGAGCTCGCCCCAGTCCGTATCAACGCCATTCACCCCGGCATTATTGGTGACAGTCCCTACTGGGAAGACAAAGACAACAGTCACATCGTCGCGCGGACGCCCCTTGGTCGTCTCGTGACCATGGGCGAAGTTGTTGGTGCCGTTGAGTTCATGCTGACGAACGGTGGCGTCAACGCCGTGAATCTCGCCATGGACGGCGGATGGCTCGTTAAGTAAACGTCGAATCGGAGAACTGAAATGAATCACGTCACTCGCATTGCCGATGAGCAGGCCATCGAAGTACCGGCGTACCAGGGCCACAGTCGTGGCTTCACCCGCCAGGTACTGGTCTCGCGCGAACACGGCTCGCCGCACATGACCCTGGGCGTCGGCCACCTCGTCGAAGGTGGTTCCGTCGACACCGTGCTGCACTCCTTTGAAGTCAGCATGTACGTCTTTTCGGGGACACTGCTGGTCACCACCCAAGGGCAGACCAACCAGTTGGGTCCCGATCACGTCATCTGCATCCCCATTGGCACGCCCTACACCTTGCGCGCGCTCGATGGACCAGTGAAGTGGCTCAACATGGCCTCGTCGGCTGAACTAAACGACGGTCGTCGCCAAGACACCTTCTTTACGGGTGAAACACTGGTCGAAACGACGCCCGTCATCCCCGACATGCGCGACCCCCGTCGACAGAACACGGCGCGCTTTGACTCGGACTCAATGGACCTGGCCAAATTGGCCGGGGGCTCGCCCGTCAATGCCCCGACCGTCTCGCCCAGCATGGCGACCGCGCTCCTCGCCTACAGCGGCATCGGGGTGAAGATGTTGGTCGACAACCAGGTCGGCGCCCAGTTGCACACGATGTTCATCGTTGACTACCAGCCCACCGCAATTGCTCACCCGCATGACCACCCCTTCGAAGAGGCCTACGTCTTCGTCGAAGGCGAAGTGCACGCCCTCGTTGATGGTGAACTCATGGTCTTCCACCCCGGCGACGTTCTCTGGGCCGGCACCGGTGCGGACCACGGATTCGAAAACCGTAGTACTGGTCGCGTTCGGTGGATTGAGGTCCAGGCCCCACAGCCACCGGCCCGTCACTCGTACCGGTTCAGTCGTGAGTGGGAACACTTGGCACAGAAGTTAGGTCAGTAAACTGGAGGAATCAGCGCTCAGTTGATTCGTAGCGAGAAAGTAGTACCCGTGGTCAAGGCATCTCCACTTTCACTAGCAGTCGCCGAGAGTGGGTTAATGCCTGTAGCGGTGCGCGGTACCGATTCCCCGTCGGGCCACGTCGGACCCCGCATTCGCGAACGACGACTGTCCCGCGGTCTCTCACTGCGCCAGCTCGCTCGCGACATTGACGTCTCGGCTTCCTTTATTTCCCAACTCGAAACGGGCAAAGTCCAGCCCTCGGTAAGCACGCTGTTCGCCATCTGTGCCGCGTTGGAAATTGTTCCGAACGATCTATTTGACGGCGACGCCGCTCCCTCCACAACGCCGAGTGGGTCGGCCGTCGACGTCCGCACACCGATCGCCGACCCCGGTCCAACGTCAATTTTCCGGGCCACCGCGAGTCCACTCCACCCCCACGAACGCAAGGTGATTCAGTTGGATTCGGGAGTGACCTGGGAGTCGCTGGCCCCCACCCGAAGTGGCAAGACCGAGTTCATGCTCGTCCGTTACGAAGTGGGCGGTTCCTCCACCTCTCAGGAACGCCTGGTACGACACGTCGGTACCGAGTACGGCTACGTCCTCCAGGGCACGCTCGAAATCACCATTGGCTTCGACACCTACGTGCTTCACGCTGGCGATTCACTCTCGTTCGACTCGTCTCGCCCTCACCGGTTGGCGAACATTGGCGACGATGTCGTTGAAGCCATTTGGTTCAACCTCGAAGTCAATCTGTAACGTCGCACGCTGCATTCCGGGCAACATCGTCAGGCGCGGAAACCTCGGTCTCGTGCTTCGTTGACGCGATTGGCCTCTCACCAGTGCGGTGATCGACCCGCGATCGTCTGTCACTACCCGTACTTCTCAGCACCGTGAGGCTTTCGAACGTTAATTGCACTGCTGGGTACGACCTCGGCCTCGAGATTTGCCATGGCGGTGAGGTACGGACGAAATCTACACGCCCCTCCTCGCCGCAGAAGGACCGTTGGTTCATCGGATTCCGACTAACGGAATAGTTACCACTACGTCATGGTCGCCACTTGTGGCCGGCCAGGAAAGAGGGAGAAATTCGAACTCGAGAGTTACCCGCGACATCTGTCGCACATGTGCTACAGTTGAGTATGACGGAAATTGGTTCTCGTGAGCTGCGAAATAACACACGGGGATTGCTGCAACGGGTTGCCGGTGGCGAAGACGTCGTCATTACGGTTGACGGTCAGCCCGTCGCCGCATTGCGATCGTTGAGCCTCCGCCCACGCTGGGCAAATGGCACTGACTTGGCGCGACGCTTGGCTCATCGCCAGGCCGATCCAGCGCTACGAGCAGACTTGTCTGTCTTGTCGCCGGACACGACCGACGACCTACCACTGTGACCCGGGGGCTTGCCGACACCTCGGTATTCATTGCGCGCGAGTCTGGTCGACCCCTCCAAGCGTTGCTTCTGCCAGATGAACTAGCGGTATCGACTATCACCATTGGTGAGCTGCGTGCCGGCGTGCTGGCTGCTCCAGACGTCACAACTCGTGACCAACGCTTAGCCACCCTGACCGTGGCTATGACACTCGACCCTGTTGGGATTGACGATGACGTCGCGGCCCAGTGGGCTCGCCTACGAGTGGTGCTGCGCGATTCAGGACAGCGAATATCAGTAAATGATTCGTGGATTGCTGCGACGGCACTGGCACTTGGCGTTCCGATTGTCACGCAAGACGATGACTACATCGACATAGCGGGGCTTTCGGTCATTCGCGTTTGACTCTTGTGCATCGAAGCTCGCAGTCACTTTCGCGAAGCCGTCTAGGTCTCTCTTTGTGGAGACGATGGGGTTCGAACCCACGACCTCAGGCTTGCAAAGCCCGCGCTCTACCAACTGAGCTACATCCCCTAGGACTCTCTATAGTAGTACGTCGCACACCCCTCCTACTGAGGGCGGTGCCGCCGAATCGCCCGAGCTCGTTCTCGCTCCAGGCGAAGCAGTTTTCGCTCCACGTCGGCCCAGTGCAGCGGTGATTCCTCCACCGAGACACCGGAATCGTCGGCGCGAAAGAAAATGGTGAACGCAATAGCCCACATCGGAAGATAACAGCCGAGTTTGGCCACAAATCCGGCCAATTGCTGGTCAAACAGGGGTGTCATGTGCAGTAACTCGTACTGGTTATGCAGCGCTGGGTAGAGCGAGTGGGTGGAAAAAATCCAAATAAACGAGAGGCTCGTCACCACGATGGCCGAGCCGAAAATGTACCCAGCCCGGCCCGCTGGCGAGAGCCGCACGGCGCCGGGCATGATGGCTAAGGCCGGCACCCACAGCAGCAGACCAGTCACGAGTACCGTGAGCAGAATCAGATCACGGGCCCAGGACGAACTCGCGCCCCAGTCCACCACCGGGGTCGACAAGGTGGCCGTACCAATCACCGTGACGAGGATGATGGCGACACCCGGATGGGACAAGCGACGAACCACCGCATCGACCGGCGCGGGACGCGTGAGTCGAACCAGCAGATGCGTTGACATGCTCTGCAGCATCAAGGGTGCCACCGCCAACATGATCACGAGTCGCTGCACCGTGGCGGCGGTGAGCGACACCCGAGCGGCGAGGTCACCCATGGGCCAGATAGTCACCGCGAGAAGCGCTCCAATCGACCACCACAGCAAGTGCCGGCGACGGCGATCGGCCACGACGGTGCGGTGCAGCCAGAGCACCAGCACAATGACGACAATCTCGACAAGGTGGAAGTGGAAGGGTAGTCGATTCAGCACGTCGGCCCTCGCCTACGACGCCGTCGCGTACCGTCGTCGCACGCGGGGACCGAGCTTGGTGACAATGAAGAGGCTGAGGATCGAGTCGGTGAACAAGATGATGCCGGGAAAGGCGGCACCGGCGGTCGTCACCTGGTGCAGGGTTAGCAACGTCAGGGCGCAGTTCAGGGCACCAAAGATGTAGGGGGAACCCGATTCGCTCTCGGGGTTCGTCCACGACTTTCGATAGGTGGGCAGTGCGGCGATAAAGTCGGCCGTTACGAAGGAGAGCAGGGCGACGGTGGGCTGATTCACGAAGCACCAAAACACCAGTCCGAGCAGTGAGACCGTCCCGCAAGCGATATCAATACGGTCAATTTTCCACACCGCCTCCGGATTGCGGAAGGAGGCGGCGACGATGAAACAGGGGATAAGCCCGAGAGCCAGCGTCATGAACGAGGCCAGACCGACGTGTTCCTGAATTTCGACGGCGTAGGCGAGAATGCCCTCCACAGCCCACAGTGTCCAGGTCACGCGGTGGGGTTGCGTCTGCCCCCGCCACGTGTCGATGAAGTAGCGAACGGCCCCGAACAGGGCGAGAGCAATCGCCAAATAGACGAAACGTGGGTCGAGCATTCCCCCAGTCTGCCGTGTGACGGGACACTGTGCAGCGGTCGCCGGCGGGAGATGGCGTTATTTGGTGTAGATTGGTTATCCCTTGGGGCTATAGCTCAGTCGGTTAGAGCGCGTCACTGATAATGACGAGGT
>DAIPLC010000156.1:0-3049 GCA_036769405.1 Acidimicrobiales bacterium | reverse complement strand
CGTCGGGGGTGAACGAGAGTGGCTCGGGCCAGGTGTACTGCTTTGGTGGGCCGAGTCGATTGTCCTTGTCAAAGTTCCAGGCCCCGCCGACCGGCTGGTCGCCGTCCATAAGGGCATTGAGGCGAACACGCTGGCGTCGGTAGAAACCCTCCATAACGTACGAGCGCTGCGTCGAAGCCCACGCCGCAAACTCATTTTTCGAGGTCAAGAAGAAGTCGGATTCGCGGGTCTCGTCAACCACCGGCGCGAGTCGCTCACGCTGACGAAAGGATGACTGCTCGGTCGCGAGGAGGGGCACGCCAGGGTAGCGATCCTTGACTTCGCGAAGTCCGGCCACGGTGGATGCGGCACGGAGGAAGTGGACCGTGAAGCCCCGTTCGTCTAGACCCTGAGCGAAGTGTCGCGCACTCGTGCGGTAAAAGTAGACACGTTCGGGGTGCCAGTCCGCAGCCTTCAGTATGGCCTCACTCTCGACCATCACAATGATGTCAACGCCGGGCGTGGCGTCGCGCAGGACCCCGTAGCGATCGTGGAGCTGATCAAAGGCGACGTAGCGTAACGAGGCCGTGGTCATCCCCGACAGGCCTTCGAGCAGTACTTCACGTTCTCCCACTCCTTGGCCCACTTCTTACGCCACTCGAAGGGCCGTTCACAGCGGGCACAGATCTTCGGGGCGAACCCGTTCTTGGTCTTTGCGGTGGCGGCCACGGTGGTGAGCGTTAGAGGTACTGCGCGAAGAAGGACTCGACGGCGCGGTAGTACGTGAAGCGGTTCTCGGGCTTCGCGAAACCGTGTCCCTCGTCGGGAAAGAGCAGGTACTCGTGCGCGATACCCGCCTCCGTGAGGGCCGTCACAATCTGCTCGGCCTCGGCCTGCTTGACGCGAGGGTCGTTGGCACCCTGGGCGATGAGCAGAGGAATTGTGATGTCCGCCGCCTTTGACAACGGCGAGCGCTCCCAGAGGAAGTCGGGTTCGGTGACGAGGTTGCCGACGCGCTGGTTGAACTGCTCGATGATGGGTGCCCAGTAGGGAGGGATTGATTCGATGAGGGTCTTGAGATTCGACGGTCCGACGAGGTCCACCGAGCAGCGGAAGAAGTCGGGCGTGAAGGCGGCCCCGACCAGCGCGGCGTAGCCACCGTAGGAACCGCCCATGATGGCGACGCGGTCGGCGTCGACCCAGCCCTGGCTCACGGCGTAGTTGACGGTGTCGAGAAGGTCGTCGTGCATCTTGGCGCCCCACTCCTTGTCGCCGGCGTTGATGAAGGCCTTGCCGTACCCGGTCGAACCGCGGAAGTTGACCTGGATACAGACGTAGCCGCGGTTGGCCAGGAACTGGGCCTCAGGGTCGAAGCCCCAGGTGTCGCGAGCCCAGGGTCCTCCGTGGACATTCAGTACCGCAGGGAGGTTGGTCCGTTCGACTCCAACGGGGAAGGTGATGTAGCCGTGCAGGGTTAGTCCGTCACGAGAAGTCAGTGAGAACGTCTCCATGGTGGCGAGCTCGTAGTCGTCGAGGGCGGGCTTGGTGGTGAAGAGGAACTGGCTGCGCTTGGTGCGCCGGTCAAACACGTAGTACGGCACGGAACCGTTGTCGGTGGTGAAGTTAATCAGCCACACCGAGTCGTCATCGTTGCTCGAGATCGACGGGTCACCGTGGTGCAGGGGACGCTCGGCCGCGAAATCCTCCGCTACCGCGCCGTCGAGCACGAGGTCCTCGGCACGGCCCTTGAGCACCGTGACGATTTGTGGCTCGAGTGTCTGGGGATGGAGCAAGACACCGGTGATGTCCGCGTCGTTGTCACGGGCAATGTCGTCTACCGCACCGGTGGCCAGGTCAATTCGAACCAGGCCAGCCGTGTTTTCCCCGAGTGAGCTAATGGCCAACAGGGTGCGGCCATCAGCGCTGATAGTCACTGGCGTCGTGGTGAGCGAGTCCTCGTGGCCGACCTCGAGGAGGACGCGCCAGTCCTGCGAGGCACCGTCGCCCACCAGCACCTCGAAGCCACCGTTGGCCAGTGGGCGAACGCCACCACGGACGGTCATGGTGCTGTCAATGAGCCACTCGACGATGCCGGGGTTCTCGGCCCGCTTGGTGAGTTCGCCGGTCGTCAGGTCGAGGTGGTAGAGGTCGTGGAGTTCGGGGTTGTCCTTGTTGATGCCGAGGAGGATGTCGTTGGGGTGGTTCTGATCGCCCCAGAGCAACTGGACGGCGACATCCTCGAAGGGCGTGAGGAGGCGCTCGGTGCCGGTCTCCAAGTCGACGTCGAAGAGTCGCCAGTTCTCGTCACCACCGGTGTCGAGCAAGAAGAGAATGTGACGACCGTCGTGGGCCCACATGTACCGACGAATACCGCGATCGCGGTCTTTCGTCACTACCGTGGCGGCGGCGAAGTCGATGCCACCGGAGGAGTCGTCGCCGGTCGCGAGCGGCGCGACCCACAGGTTCAAGACGCCGTCAACGGGCGCGACCCACGCGATGCGCTTGGCGTCGGGGGAGAGTTGTGCGAGGGCCCGCTCAGGGTTGCCGAAGAGTGTTTCGAGAGGAATCAGAGAAGTCATCTAACCGTATTACCATCCTTACGGGTGGGCCGATTCGTCGAACTGGCGCCAGAGGGGACGCGAGCCATGAAGCACGGACTGTTTTTGCCGGCCTTTGATGGGCTGGCCGACGCCGCTCGAATGGGCGAGTTGGCCGTGGTGGCCGAAGAAGCGGGTTGGGACGGCTTCTTCGTCTGGGACCACCTCCGCTACAGCCCACCGATTCGCGATATTGCCGACCCCTACCTCTGCCTCGCGGTCATGGCCCAACGCACGTCACGCCTCGTGCTCGGTCCGATGGTTACCCCACTCATTCGCCGCCGACCCCAGGTGCTCGCGCGACAAGCCGTGACCCTCGATCACCTCTCGAAGGGTCGCTTGGTGCTGGGCTTTGGCATTGGAGACGACTATCCCGACGGTGAGCTCGCCTGCTTCGGCGAACTGACCGACGCCGTCGAACGAGGTCGGGCGCTCGATGAGGGGCTCACCGTGTTGACGGGACTGCTCTCGGG
>DAIPLC010000155.1:0-3056 GCA_036769405.1 Acidimicrobiales bacterium | reverse complement strand
CCCTCCAACTCCGAATCGATCATGGCGCTCCTTGAGCGCATTAACCGCACCGGCACGACCGTGGTGATGGCCACGCACGACAAGAACATGGTCGACCGGATGCGTCGCCGTGTGGTGGAACTCGAAAAGGGTGAAATCGTGCGCGACCAAGTGCGTGGTGTGTACGGACTCGACGAAACGAGCGCCCAATGAACGTCTACATCCGTTACGCCTTCAAGGAGACCTTCGCCAACCTGTGGCGTAACCGCATGATGACCATTGCTGCCGTCTTGACGGTCGCTGTCTCACTCTCCCTCGTCGGTTCGGCACTGCTCCTCAAGCAGAGTGCGGCCCAGGCCTCAGCACAGTGGCAGGCCGGCACACGAGTGACGGTGTGGATGCAGCCGAAGGCCTCCGGGGGCGAAATAGCGAGCGTCAAGGCAGAGTTGGCCGCTTCGCCGATCGTCAAGTCGTGTTCGTTCCTGACTAAAGAGCAGAACTACCTCGAAGCCAAGAAGCTGTTACCGCCGACCGAGTTCTCTGTGCTGAACCCAGCGGACATGCCCACGGGCTTTCAATGTGTGCCGGTGATTCCGACCGACGCGGCGACCATCGAGTCGACCTTCAAGGGCCAACCAGGCGTCTACCAAGTGACCGCACCCGACCAACAGATTCGTCAGATGGAACACGCCATTCGCATCATTCAGATCGTGTTCCTCGCCCTCGCCGCAGTCTTGTTGCTGTCAGCGAGTGTGCTGATTCTGAACACCATTCGTATGGCGATTTTTGCCCGTCGCCGTGAAGTCTCCGTGATGAAACTGGTCGGCGCAACGAACTGGTTCATTCGCGGCCCCTACATCACCGAGGGGTTCATTCAGGGGCTAATCGGGTCACTCTTCGCCATCGGCGCAGTGACGGCGCTGCACGTGTGGTACCCGCTGCACAACGAGTTCACCCTGGGCCAATCGGCCGTGTGGGGTACTGACCTGGTGGTATTGGCCCTCGGGGTCAGTATTGGTTCGATCGGATCGGCCATTGCCATCCGACGATTCCTTGACGTCTAGTTGGATTCCTGGTCGTAGTCGATAGCCAGCGAGTTCACGCAGTAGCGCAATCCCGTGGGCGTCGGGCCATCGGGAAAGACGTGGCCGAGGTGCCCACCGCAGCGTGAGCAAAGAATCTCGATACGGGCACGCGACAACGTGTAGTCGGGTCGCTCGATGATCGAACCGGGCTCGCAGGCGTCAAAGCTGGGCCAGCCACAGTGTGACTCAAACTTCTGTTCGGTCGTGAACAGCGTCTGTCCACAGCCGCCACAGGTAAAGGTGCCCTGCCCGTCCACGTTGAGGAGTGACCCGGTGAAGGGGGCTTCGGTGGCGGCCTCACGCAAAATAGCGAAGCGCTCCGGTGAGAGTTCTTCGCGCCACTGGTCGTCGGTCTTTTCAATGTCAAACGTCATAGTTCCACTGTAGGGACTCAGCGGTAGTGGGGCGTCGGACTTTCGGGGGTGGGACGAGAAAATTCGGGCTCGTCGCGGAGCAGCCGTCCAAGCGCCTCGGCAATGCCCGCCGGATCAAGGCCCACCGCCCCCAGCAGGGCGTCGGCGCTGTTGTGTGTCAAATAGGCCCGTGGAACGCCGAGTATGCGGGTAGTGGGGAACGGGAGTCCGAGTACCTGAGCACGGTCACGCACCGCTGAGACCATCAGCGTGCCCGCACCGCCGTGGCGGGTGCCGTCTTCGATAGTGATGACACGTTGGTGTCGCACCGCGTCATCGATCATCGACGGGTCGGGTGGCAAGACGCGAACGTCGTAGAGCGTGATGCGTTCGGCATCGGCACCGAGAAGGGCCAATGCTTGGTAGGCGGCGTCGGCCATTTTTCCCACCCCGAGAATGCACAGAGAGCCGTCGCCTTGACGAACGCGACGGGCCTCGAGGCCCTCGCCGACGAGGCCGTCAAAGGGTTGCGGCGGCGTCTTCGGGAATCGCAGGGCCGTGGGGGTCGGGAGTTCGAGCGCACTGGTCAACATGACGGGGATTTCGGCCACACTCGACGGAAGGAAGATGGTCATGTTCGGGATGGCGAGGCACAAGGCGATGTCCAAAATACCGTGGTGACTCGGTCCGTCATCACCGGTGATGCCCGCTCGGTCAAACACGAAAGTCACCGGAAGGTTGAGGAGACCGACGTCCAAGTTGGCCTGGTCGAAGGCCCGACTAAAGAAAGTTGAGTAAATAGCGACCACTGGTTTGAGGCCACCCATGGCCATGCCGGCCGCCGCGGTAACGGCGTGCTGCTCGGCGATACCGACGTCAAAGAAACGGTCGGGGAACCGCTCAGCGAAGGGGATCAGGCCCGTGGGACCGGCCATGGCCGCGGTGATGGCCACGATGCGGTCATCACGATCGCCCGCTTCGACGAGGGCGTTGGAGAAGGCCTGGGTGAACGTCGTTGGTGCGGTGAAGTTCTTGGGTGGCAGCTTGAAATCGTGCATACGCAGGTCGTCCTGCGTCGCCGGGGCGTAGCCGCGGCCTTTTTCGGTGAGAACGTGCACCACGATTGGTCCCGGCCACTCGGCGGCGTTCTTGAGCGCGGACTCAATCGCTTCAATGTTGTGTCCGTCGAGTGGGCCGACGTACCGGACGCCGAGGTCCTCGAAGAAGGCGCGGGGGGTCACCATCTCTCGCACCACATTGGCCGCTCCGTCGAGACCCTTGTAGGCCACCTTGCCCAGTTTGGTGAGTCGTGGGAGCAACTTACGAATGCGCTGGCGCATGGTGAGGTAGGTCTGATTTAGTCGCAACGAGGTGAGCGACGTGGAGAGTTTGGAGATTGTGGGGGCGTAGCTGCGGCCGTTGTCATTGAGCACAATGACCACCCGCTCGTGAGCGACCCCGAGGTTGTTCAGCGCCTCATACGCCATGCCACCGGTCAGTGATCCGTCACCGACGACAGCGACGACGTGACGCCGCCCACCGTGGCCAATGAGTTCGTGCTTTTGGCGCAACGCCACGGCGAGGCCGTGGGCGTAGGAGAGGGCGGTGGAGGCGTGCGAGGACTCGATCCAGTCGTGCT
>DAIPLC010000154.1:0-3060 GCA_036769405.1 Acidimicrobiales bacterium | reverse complement strand
ACCAGTCGAACCGCAGATAACGGTCTGGGCCCCGGCGGCCTTGGCCTTGGTGATGGCCATCGTCATACCGCGGTCCTTGAACGAGCCCGACGGATTCAGACCATCAAACTTCAGGTAGACCTTCGCTTCCAGGCGCTCGGAAAGGCGCTCTGCGTAGATCAAGGGGGTGTTGCCCTCGTGCAGGGTGACGATGTCCGTCACTCCCCGCAGGTCGAGGTACTCGCCGTACTCGTGCAGCAATCCATTCCAGCCGGTCATGCGGCGCTTCCAATCACTCGTAGACAGGCACCAATCGACTCGACGGCTGCAATACCTCGCAGGTCCGCCAGCGTCGCTTCGATGTCACTGGTCTTTGCTTCGTGCGTTACAAAATTCAATCGAGCGTCGCTCGCGAGGCCCGACTGCTCCATCGACATGATTGAGACGTGGTGTTGGGCGAAGACCGACGCCACCTGCGCCAATACGCCGGGCTCGTCGACCACGTCGAGGCTGATGTAGAAGACGCTCGACAGGTCGGCAATATCGACGTTGTGGAGACGGTCGTCGACGGTGAAGGGCACGTCGTGACGACCGGCGTTGCGGTTGCGGGCGGCGTGCAGGACGTTGCCGAGCACGGCTGAGGCGGTGGGCTGACCTCCTGCGCCGGGGCCCATAAAGACGAGGGGACCGGCATTCTGCCCCTCAACAAAGACCGCGTTGAGGGCACCATTCACCGAGGCCAGCGGGTGTGTGACGGGCACCAAGGCCGGGTGCGTACGGCGTGAAACACCCCACTCCCCCACGCGCTCCACAACACCAATCAACTTGATCACGTACCCATTACGACGGGCGAAGTCGACGTCGAGGGCCCGAATGGCCGAAATACCCTCGCGGGAGATTTCCTCACCCTGCAGCGACGTGCCGATGGCAAGCGACGACAGAATCTGTACTTTGGCGGCGGCGTCGAAGCCTTCAACGTCGGCGGTGGGGTCGGCCTCGGCGTAGCCGAGCGCCTGGGCTTCGGCCAAGACGGTCCCGTAGTCCAGCCCCTCCATCGTCATCTTCGACAAGATGAAGTTGGTCGTGCCGTTGACGATGCCGAGCACCCGAGTGATTTTTTCACCGGCCAGTGAGCTACGCAGCGCCGCAATGATGGGAATGGCCCCCGCGACTGCCGCCTCGTAGTGCAGGTCGGCGCCGTGCTCGTGGGCCAGGGACGCCAGGGCGGTGCCGTGGGCGGCCATGAGGGCCTTGTTCGCGGTGACGACTGAGGCGCCACGACGCAGGGCCGTTTCGATGTAACTCTTGGCCGGTTCGATGCCACCGACGAGTTCGACGACGATGTCGATATCCTCGCGAGCGGCGAGGCCGAGCGCGTCATCGGTCAGCAATTCGACGGGCACGCCGGGACGAGGCTTAGTGACGTCGCGAACCGCGACACCAACGAGTTCTAACGTTCCCGTGGCGGCGTCAACGAGGGCAACCTGTCGCTCTTGATCCAACAGAGCGGCGACGAGAGCGCTCCCCACAAACCCAGCACCAATCACGCCGATGCGCACGTGCGACGAAGTCATGACTCTAAGGCTAACCGGTGTCGCACGTCAGCCATTGTCGATTTCTAACGCGGCGAGGTCGTCGAAGGTCTCACGTCGCAGCACGAGACGGGCCTCTCCGTTGGCCACGAAGACGACCGCGGGGCGGGGCACGCGGTTGTAGTTCGAGGCCATGGCGTAACCGTAGGCACCGGTCACCGGTGTCGCGATGATGTCATCGCGCTTGGTGTCAGCGGGCAGCCACGCTTCGTCGATGAGCACATCCCCACTCTCGCAGTGCTTCCCGACCAGCCGCACCGTCTGCGTCCGCTCGGCGAGAGGGCGGCCAATGTCGAAGGCCTCGTACCCCGAGCCGTACAGCACCGGACGGGGGTTATCACTCATGCCGCCGTCGACGGCCATGTAGGTCCGCTGCGTCACGGGTTTCACGGCCCCAACGCGGTAGAGGGTCATGCCGGCTTGGGCGACGATCGATCGACCCGGCTCGGCCAGCAGGCGAAGGTCGCTGAGTCCCTTGGCCGCCACGGCTGCTCGAACCATCTGTCCCCACGCGGTGATCGACAGGGCCTCTTCGCCCTCAACGTAGGCCACGCCGAGGCCGCCGCCGATGCAGAGTTCGTCAAAGTCATCAGTAGCGATGAAGTCAGCGAGGATGTCAATGGCCTCGAGGAATCCTTCCGGACCGAATATTTGCGAACCGATGTGGGCGTGCACGCCGTGCAGGACGACACCAGGTAGCGCCTTGAGTCGCTCAATGCCCGCGCGCGCCGCGCCGGTCGCCACGGTGAAGCCGAACTTCGTGTCCTCGTGTCCCGTGCGCACGAAGTCGTGAGTGTGGGCCTCTACCCCGGGCGTGACCCGAATGAGGCAGTGGGCGGTGGCCCCGGGGGCGAGAAGGTCGGCGAGGGCGTCAATGTCATCGTGATTGTCCACCACAATGCGGTGTACCCCGACCTCGAGGGCGCGAGCAATCTCGTCACGACTCTTGTTATTGCCGTGCAGAATGATGCGGTGAGGGGCTACCCCACTGCGGAGCACGAGGTCGAGCTCCCCACCGGTCGCGACGTCAATGCAGAGACCCTCGTCGGCGGCCAATCGAGCCATGGCACCGCAAAGAAAGGACTTCGAGGCGAAGGCCACGCCGTCGTCAAACAGAGCGACCGCCTCGCGGCAACGTGCGCGCAAGGTTGCTTCGTCGTAGACGAAGAGTGGCGTGCCGTAGGTCTCGGCCAGCGATCGCAACGAAACACCCCCGACAAACGAATTGTCGATTGAGAGGACGGCCGTGTCGGGAAGCACGGTGGCGGCAATTGGCTTCACAGACTCTCCTCGTCAGGCAAAATACGAATTTCGCGACCGAATGGCCGCTCGACGTTGAGGCGGACAGCAGCAGCTGCAGTCCCTCCATGATAGTTGGCGCTTTCCTGGCGCCACCGGAAAACCGGTTCGAACGGACCGGTAGACTGAGCTTCACGCTCCCGTAGCTCAGGGGATAGAGCATTGGCCTCCGAAGCCATGTGCGCAGGTT
>DAIPLC010000027.1:11072-13384 GCA_036769405.1 Acidimicrobiales bacterium | reverse complement strand
ATGCCTAATTCCTAGTGCTTTCATAGAGAAACCACGAGCCTGTTGCTCCGTGTTCACTTCTTTGTAACTCGTAAACCTTAACGTTGCACCATGGCATTCGTGTATCTTTCATCACCGATTATCACACCTTGTGCCGCCAATCACTGTCAGGAGCGCCGTGTCCGTAGCACCCGATAGTGAAGGCCGTTCGGTCATTCTCGTCGTCGAAGACGAGGAGAGTTACCAGGACGCTTTGAATGTTGGGTTGACCGTTGAGGGCTTCGTCGTCGTCAGCGCGAGCACGGTGGCGCAAGCGCGCGAGTTGCTCACCTCCACGAAGCCCGACCTGATTCTGCTCGACGTCATGCTTCCCGACGGTTCCGGAATCGACTTTTGCCGTGAGGTCTACGAATCAACGCGTACGCCCGTCATCATGGTCTCGGCCCGCACCAGCGAAGTCGACATCGTGCTCGGCCTCGAAATTGGCGCTGCCGACTACGTCACCAAGCCCTATCGTCTG
Organism: Acidimicrobiales bacterium; assembly: GCA_036769405.1. Taxonomy (GTDB): domain Bacteria; phylum Actinomycetota; class Acidimicrobiia; order Acidimicrobiales; family RAAP-2; genus RAAP-2. The sequence continues at coordinate 12,885 of DAIPLC010000027.1, read as the reverse complement.
CGCGAGCTCATTGCTCGGATGCGCGCCGTTCTCCGTCGCCCCGTGTCGCCCACGGACGAAGAAGTCATTACCTTCGGTCCGATGCGTATGGACTTCGTTCGACGCAGCCTCACGCGCAACGGCGTGGAGATCGAACTCAGCCGCAAGGAATTTGACCTGCTGGCCCTCTTCGCCACTCGGCTTGGTCAGGTCGTCACGCGCGAAGTCTGTCTCGACACCCTGTGGTGGGGCCTCCAGCTCTCCGATACCCGTACGCTCGACACCCACGTCAAGCGCCTCCGGCAGAAAATTGAACTCGAGCCCGCCGACCCCATCCACCTCGTGACCATTCGCGGTGTCGGGTTCCGACTCGACGCCTGAGCCGGTAGCGTGCCGGTATGAACGCCGGCGACCTCGCACCAGACTTCACCTTGACCACCGATGATGGTGGATCCTTCACCCTCTCGCAGGCGCTGGCCCACGGCCCCGTCGTGCTGTTCTTCTACCCCGCGGCCATGACCAAAGGGTGCACCAAGGAATCGTGCCACTTTCGCGACATGGGCGCCGCCTACCAGGCGGCCGGTGTGCAACGTATCGGTATCTCCATGGACGACGTGGCCAAGCAGGCGCAGTTCGCCGAAGCGAACCGACTCGACTACCCGTTGTTGTCAGACCCCCAGGGCCGCGTTGCCGCCCTCTACGGGGTCAAGCGAGCGTTCGACTTTCTCAAGGTAAAGCGCAGCACCTTCGCCATCGGCACCGATCAGCGCATCGTCGAGGTCATCTCGTCCGAATTCTCCATGGAAGTCCACGCCGAGCGTGCACTCGAGGTCCTGACGCCCCGTTAGTCGAGTGCGCCGTCGTGCAGGAACATTGCGATGTGCGCCAGTACTGCCGACGCCAATGCCCCGTCGATGTGACGGTGATCGAAGGTGAGCGAGAGCTCCACGACATCACGAATAGCCAGAGCGCCCTCCACTACCCACGGCGTCGGCGTTACCACACCGACGCAGAGAATGGCACTGGTTCCAGGGGGCAGCAGGGCGACGGCGGTATCGATGCCGAAGGGGCCCACATTGGTGATGGTGACCGTGGCTCCCGTCATCGCCGCCGGGGTGGTAGTGCCCGCTCGCGCCTCGTTGACGATCGCCGAAAGGGCGAGTCCCATGCCTCGGGTGTCGAGTCGATCCGCCTCTCGAATAACTGGCACCACGAGTCCGCGGGGCGTGGCCGCGGCAATACCGAGGCCGATCGACCGGCGAATAAGCACCTCGTTCGCCGTCGCATCGAAGGTCGAATTGATAGCCGGGTAGTTGCGAATCGCGTCACAGAACGCCAGTGCCACCACCGTGAGTGGTGAGAGGCGCACGTCCGCGTAAGCGGGATCGGCCTTGGCCCGAGCGAGGAAGCGCATGGTCGCCGTCACGTCAACACGCTTGAAGGCCGTGGCCTGTGGCACGGTTGTCGCACTCAGTGTCATCGTCTCGGCCATGACCTTGGCCACACCCCGCACGCGACGACGCTCTTCGAGCGGTCCGTCCTGCCAACTGGCGAGTGGGCCCCCCATAAACCACGCGGTGCTGTCGAGAGCGCCCCGGGTGCCGACCTCTCGTGGTTGCAGCGACTGCTGCACGTCGTCGCGGGTGATAATGCCGTCGGGCCCGGTGGGGGTAACGGTAGCCAAATCGACGCCGAGGGTTTTTGCGGCTAAACGGACTGGTGGGGCGGCACGAACACCAGACGTCGGCGGGGTGGGATCTCCCGCTCGGAGGGATGCGCGACGTCGCCGTCCGACCACCGGGGCATCATCGTTGACGGCCCCGTACCCGATAAG
>DAIPLC010000027.1:0-10972 GCA_036769405.1 Acidimicrobiales bacterium | reverse complement strand
TGGTCGCTCATACGTCGTACTCAAAGAGTCGGTCGACCCCGTCAAGAATGCGCTCGACCGAGGGGCGATACTCCTCTTCGTGTCGACTAATGGGGTAGGGAACGTGGTAGCCACTCACAATGAGCCCGGGTGCTCGCATGTCGTAGAAGCACTCGCGGGTCAGTTCGGCCACGATGGTCGCTCCGATTGAGGCGGTGTGCGGTGCCTCTTGCACCACGAGGAGGCGACCCGTCTTGCGAAGCGACCGCACCAGGGTGGCGCTATCGAGTGGCGAAATGCTGCGCAGGTCAATGACCTCGAGCGAACGCCCCTCGAGGGCGGCCGCGTCAGCGGCGCGCATCATCGTCTTCACGTACGACCCAAAGCCAACCACCGTGACGTCGTGGCCCACGCGGACCACTCGGGCATCGAAGAGACCGAGACTCGGCTGCGCCGTGTCGACGTCGCCCTTCTCCCAGTACCGCGACTTCGGCTCACAGAAAATAATTGGATCGTCACTGGTCACGGCCTGCTGGATCATCCAGTAGGCGTCATTGGGATTCGAGCACGACACCACCCGTAGTCCCGGGGTGTGTGCGAAGTAGGCCTCGGGACTTTCACTGTGGTGTTCGATGGCTCCGATGCCACCTTGAAACGGCAAGCGAATCACGAGACCCATGGTGAAGACACCATCAGAGCGCTTGCGGAGTTTGGCCACCTGGGAAACAATCTGGTCAAAGGCGGGGTACACGAAGCCATCGAACTGAATTTCGCACACCGTTCGGTACCCGCGCATGGCGAGGCCGACAGCCGTCCCAACAATGGCCGACTCCGAGAGTGGCGTGTCGATCACTCGAGCCGCACCGAAGTCCTTCATCAGTCCGTCGGTAATGCGAAAGACGCCCCCGAGGGTGCCAATGTCTTCCCCCATCAGGAGCACCTTGGGGCTCTCCTCCATCGCTCGGCGCAACCCCGCATTAAGGGCGGCGGCCATCGTCATCTCGGTCACGAGAGCACCTCGGTGAGGCCCAGTTCGCGCAAGTCGCGACGGCCCTCGTCAATGAGGGGGTGAGGCTCGGCGTAGACGTGGTCAAACATCGTGATCGGGTCGGGACGCTCCATGGCCAACACGTCACGACGAAGGTCCATAGCCAGCGACTCGGCTTCCGTGTCCACGGTGTCAAAGGTGGCCCGATGGAAGTCATACTCTCGCGTCAGTAACGCCTTGACCCGTTCGATGGGATCGCGGTGCTTCCAGAGCTCGACGTCAGTATCGCGGCGGTAGCGCGTTGGGTCGTCGGAGGTCGTGTGGGCCCCCATGCGGTAGGTGTAGGCCTCAATCATCGTGGGCCCGCCCCCCGAACGAGCACGTTCGAGTGCCTTCCGCGTCACCTCGTAGACGGCCACCACGTCATTGCCGTCGACGCGCACACCCGGAAAACCAAAGCCCTTGGCCCGTTCGGCTAGCGGCACGCGAGACTGCGTGGAAACTGGCGTCGAAATACCGAACTGATTGTTCTGACAGAAGAACACCACCGGTGCGTTAAACGACGAGGCCCAGACGAAGGATTCCAGGGCGTCACCCTGCGACGACGCTCCGTCACCGAAGAAGGTAATCACCGCGGTATCGGCGGCGTCGCGCTGCACGCCCATGGCGTAGCCGACGGCGTGGAGCATCTGGTTGGCGAGCACGATCGTGGGTAGGGCGTGGTTGTAGGTGTAGGGGTTCCACCCACCCGCGCTGACGGTGCGAAAGAGACGCAACATGTCGGCCGGCGGCACGCCGCGGCACCAGGCCACCCCATGTTCTCGGTAGCTCGGGAAGGAGAAGTCACCCGGTAGCAGGGCTCGACCCGCCCCAATTTGCGCGGCTTCTTGACCGAGTGAGGGTGCCCAGAGGGCCAGGGCGCCCTGTCGCTGGAGCGTGGTGGCCTCATTACAGAGCCGACGGACGATGACCATGTCGCGGTACATTCCCAACAGGGCGGTGGCATCGAGGGAGTTGACGTAGTCGGGGTGTGACAGCAGTTCGCCCTCGGGGCTCAACAGGGAAATGAGATCATCGACCACGCCATCTCCTCTACTCGTGGAGTACACCAACTGTAGTGACCCCGTAGGCTTCAAAGGTGGCTGGCTACCTGCTCAACATCGGACCCTTACGGCAAAACCGTAATTTTCGGCTCATTGCACTCGGCCAACTGATTTCCGTCCTAGGTAGCAGTGTCACTCTGGTGGCCATTCCATTTCAGGTCTACCGCGACACCCACGACAGCCTGTTGGTGGGCTTGACCAGTTTGCTCCAATTCCCGTTCCTCGTCGGTGGCTCACTGGTGGGTGGCGCACTGGGTGATCGCCTCGAAAAGCGGCGACTGCTGCTCGTCGGCGGCGTGGTGAGTGCCACGGTCGACCTCGCGCTGGCTCTCAACGCCGCCGGTCACAACCGTCACGTTCTGACTGTGATGATTCTGGCCTCACTCTTAACCGGCGTCATGGGATTCTGCGCCCCCCTCCGCAGCGCGGCGATCCCCGCCTTCCTCGGCGACGACGACCTCGTCAGTGGCTATTCGATCATGCAGGTCATCTTCAACACCGGTGCCGTCCTCGGGCCGTCACTCGCCGGTCTCATCCTCTCGTTTTATTCACTCAGCGCCTGCTACACCCTCGATGCACTCACCTTTGTCGCGCTCGTGGTGACGACCTACTTGATTGACCCCCTGCCACCAACCGGCAACGCGCCCGCCGTCACACTGTTCCGCGCCATTGGCGAGGGGTTTCGCTACGTTCGCTCCCACCCGCTCGTCCAGGCGGTCTATCTGGCGGACCTCAACGCGATGTTCTTTGGTCTGCCGCGCGCCCTCTTTCCGGCCATGGCCCTCACGGTGTACCACGGCGGACCGCGAACCCTCGGTCTCCTCTACGCCGCACCGGGTCTCGGCGCCGTCATCATGGCCCTCCTCACCGGATGGGTCGAACACGTCCGCCGACGTGGTCGCCTCATCGTGGCTGCCATCGTGCTCTGGGGACTGGCGATGGCCCTCTTTGGACTCGTCCACTTTCTCTGGTTCGGTGTCGTGGCACTGGCCATCGCCGGGGCCACCGACGTTATTTCGACCGTCCTGCGCAACACCATGCTCCAATTAGCCATTAGCGACGAGTACCGCAGTCGCATCTCGTCAATTCAGACTGCCGTCGTCGCCGGAGGTCCCCGCCTCGGCGACGCCGAGTCCGGCGTGGTGGCGTCGTTCTCCTCCACCGAGTTCTCCATTGTTTCAGGAGGCATTGCCTGCATCATCGGCGTCCTCGTCCTCGTGTGGCGGCGCCCGGTCTTCTGGCGGGCTGGGTCGGACTAGTTGGTGCGCAGGGTGACCGGCCGGCGCTTGCCGTTGGTCACGGCCGCCAGCTGACCACAGGCGGCATCAATACTGCGACCGCGGGTATTGCGCACCGTCACGTTGATCCCGAGATCCACGAGTCCGTCGCGGAACTCGTTGACGCGTTCCAACGTCGACCCCATCACGAGGTAGCCCGGCGTGGGATTGAGCGGAATGAGATTGACGTGCGCGTTGAGGCCACTGGCGTAACCAGCGAGTTCGTCGATGGCGTCGTCCGTGTCGTTAACGCCGGCGATCAGGGCCCACTCGAAGCTCAAGCGACGCGAGGTCGTGTCGATCCACTTTTCGCAGGCTTCGTAGAGACGTTCGAGGGGGTAGCGACGATTGAGTGGAATGAGCTCGTCGCGGGTCGCATTATTCGCGGCGTGCAGACTGACGGCCAACGTCAGGGGCAGTCCCTCCTCGGCCAGTCGTTCAATGGCCGGTGCCACGCCGACCGTGGAGACGGTCAGGTGACGGGCGGACATGCCCTTGTGCTCGTGGAGTCGCTTGACGACGGCCACGGTGGTGTCGTAGTTGGCGAGCGGCTCACCCATGCCCATGAAAACCACATTGCTCAACCGGCGCGGAGCGGCGGCGCGCGAGGCGAAGATGACTTGCTCGAGCACCTCGCCGGGGGTCAGTTGACGCGAGTAGCCGGCCTGACCGGTGGCGCAAAAGGTGCAGCCCATCGCGCAGCCGGCCTGGGAGGAGATGCACACCGTGACGCGATCGGCGTATCGCATGAGGACGGTTTCAATAGTGGCGCCGTCGTGAAGGCGGAAGACCCATTTACGGGTGGCGCCGTTGTCACTCTCGACGTCGTTGGCTACTTCGAGCGACGAGGGAAACTGCTCGCGCAACTTGGCCCGAAGGGCCTTTGGGATCGTGGTGATGTCGTCGAGGTCGAGACCGTCACGCCACAGACCTTGCCAGAGTTGGTCCACGCGATAGCGAGGTTCCCCCTCGAGCTGGGCGGCGAGCTCGGCCGGTTCGTATTCGTAGACTGAAGGCACGACTCAAGGCTAGGGCACAGTGCCGTCGTCGGGTGTCGCCGTCATTCTCACGAAAGGGAGTCGTGGACCTATCGCGCTCATCAGCCCTCGTTACCGGCGGAGCTTCCGGCCTCGGTGCCGCCTCGGCCCGGGCACTCGCCACCGCTGGTGCCTTTGTCGTGGTGTGCGACATTGATGATGTTCGCGGCCAGCAGCTCGCCGATGAACTCCACGGTTCATTCGTACACTGCGACATCACCCAGACCGAGGACGTCGTGGCGGCGATTGCCGCAGCGACCCAGCGTGCCCCACTGCGGGCCGTCGTCAACTGTGCCGGCATCGCGTGGATTCAGCGCACCATCGGTCGCGACGGCGCCTTCGCCAGCGCTCACGACCTCGAAGCCTTCTCTCGCATCATTGACGTCAACTTGGTGGGCACGTATAACGTGGCCCGTCTTGCGGCGACGACGATGAGTACCAACGAACCCGACGCCCAGGGCCAACGTGGTGCCATAGTGCTCACCGCCTCCATCGCCGCCGAGGAGGGCCAGATCGGTCAGGCCGCCTACGCCGCTTCCAAGGGCGGGCTGGTCAGTCTGACCGTGCCCCTCGCGAGGGATCTTGCGGTGGTGGGCATTCGCGTCAACACCATCGCCCCAGGACTCTTCGACACCCCCATCTACGGCGAGGGTCCCGCCTCGGAGGAGTTCAAGGACCGCTTAGCGTCGTCGGTCCTGTTCCCCAAACGGCTGGGGGTTGGCGAGGAGTTCGCCTCCCTCGTCCTCGAAACATTGCGTAACGACTACCTCAACGCGGCGATCATTCGACTCGACGCGGGCGTCCGACTCGGACCGAAGTAACCGCTAGGCCACGTCGCGGCGACAGAAGTGCACCGCGCCAGTAACGCCCCCGACCACGCCAACGGTGGTGAGCAGTGACAGCCCAGTCCAATCGGGACTCTGCAGCGGCACGGCGCGAAGGTAGTGAAAGGGCGAGAGGGCGAGGAGCCACGCCGGCCAGTGCAGGACCGGACCGAGGGCCGTAACAATAAAGACACAGCTCAGACCCGCCGTCAACGTCGCGAAGGCGCCGCGGGGGATGAAGGCAATCAGCGCAACACTGAGTCCAATGACGAAGGGCATGACCCCGAGCACCGAGAACATGGACTGCATCACCATCGATAACGCCAGCGAGGATCCGCTTACCACGATGCCGAGCCACATGACGAAGGCACAGATGACGTCGGTGAGCACAACCGCCAACACGACCGTCACCACGACCCCCGAGAGCCACACGGACCGGCGAACCCCCATCGCAAAGGGCATATCGAGGCGACCCCGAAGTTCGTCGGTGGCAATTTGGGTCACCCACGCCGCCGCGAAAATCGCGAAGGTGAAGGAGAAGTCCACACTGGCTTGGGTGATGAAGCCCACGCCGCGCACCATGGCGTGTAGTCCCCAGTGATTGAGGAGGGCCACGAAGCGCTTGTCGGTGTGGGCCAAGACAATGAGGGCGTGGGTCAGGTAGCCAATGGTGAAGCTCAAGATGACAAAACCAGCCATCCAGACCTGCCAGTTAGTGCGGCGTTCTCGAAGGGCGAAGGTCCACGAGGTGCGGAGCAAGAGCGTTGTGGCTCGGTGCTCGTCGTTGTGATGCCAGAGGGCTCGGCCGACGTCGCGACGCTGCTGGAACAGGTAGGCCGCCACGGCGAGCACGACGGGAACTCCCAGGCTCGGTAGCAGGGCCAGCCAGTGCGGGCGGTCAAAGGCTCCAGCATCCTCAATCCACCCGAAGAAGGTAAAGGCCCGCCACCACTCAGTGCTCGTGGCGCCATCGGCCACGATCCGAATGAGCGAGAAAATCATGACCGTACTCATGGCTACCTGCGACGCACTGCGCCGAGGCGCCACCACTTGGGCACTCACCAAACCAATCGCCACACCCATCCACAGGGCCGCGATGACGTCGAGGGCGAACATCGCACTCGGAGCAAGGGCTTGACCACTGGCGACTAGCAACGCCCACACCAGACCACCGACCAGTAGTCCGGTTTGCGCCAGCACCACCATGGTGTCAACCAGGACGCGGCCTCGACTCGGCCCCCCGAGGACTAACTGATCCCACGAGCCGTCATCTTCGGACAGTCGGGTGAGTCGAGTCGCCGTCAACGCGCCCCACGAGGCGCAGCCCAGCAAGATGAAGGTGGCCATCTTCCAGACAATGAAGGCACCGGCCGTATTGAGCGAGGAGATGCGGCCTTCAAGAGCGGCCACGGCCGGATTCAGCAATAGCGGGGCAATGGGCGCCATGCCGCGAGCCCCGCCACTGGCGTTGTAGGCGCGCAGACCAATCTCGACGACCAACAGCACCACGCTGGTCATTACCAGCGTGGTGGTACGCGCCACGCGCCACTGCAACCGAAATGGCGAACGCATTAGACCGTGGTCTCTCCGTAGTGCGCGAGGAAGATCTCCTCGAGGGAAGACTCGCGACTCGTGAGACTCGTCACGCCTTGACCGCTAAGCGACGCGAAGAAGGGCGCTAATTCGCCGGCGACCTTCACGCGAAGCCCCCCACTCAACGTCGACACAATGGAGACACCCGCAACGTCGTCGAACTGTAGCGAGGGACCAAAGACGTCAAACTCGATGCCGATCCGTGGCCGCAGTTCACTAATCTTCGCGACGCTCACCAGGCGACCGCCGCGAATCATGGCGACGTCACTACAGAGTTGATCCACCTCACTCAAAATGTGTGAACTCAAGAACACGGCCTGGCCGCGCTGGGCCGCTTCGGCGACGCACTCGCGAAAGACGAGGTCCATTAGCGGGTCGAGGCCGGACGTCGGCTCGTCGAGTAACAACAACGGGGCCTGGGTCGCGAAAGCGGCCACCAACGCCACCTTCTGACGATTTCCCTTCGAATACGCACGGAGGCGCTTGCGGGGATTGAGCTCGAAACGCTCGATGAGTTCATCGCGGTACGCGTCGTTCTTCGTGCCGTGCAGCGTGAGCAGGAAGTTGATGGTCTCTTCCCCGGTGAGTTGCGGCCACATCGTGACGTCACCGGGCACGTAGGCCGTCACGGCCCGTGCCGCGTCGCTGCCGGCCGCGTGGCCCAGCACCGTCGCGGTACCGGCCGTCGGGCGCAGGAGACCCAGAGCTAGACGCAACGTGGTGGTTTTACCCGCCCCGTTCGGCCCGAGGAAGCCAACAACTTGGCCGGCGTTGACCTCGAGAGAAACGTCGCTCACCGCGAGCGTGGTGTCGAAGGTTTTCGTGAGGCCTTGGAGGGAGAGGACAGAAGTCACCTCAGCAAACTACCCACCGAGCCTCGGTCTCTAAACGGCCCTAGAAGTTACGCGAGTCCGGCATGTTGTCGAAGCGCGCGAACTCGCCGCGCCACGTGAGCTTCGCCGTGTTCGTCTGACCGTTACGGTTCTTCGCCACGATGATTTCGGCTTCTGACTTCTCGTTGTTCGGGACTTCCTCGGCGTACTTTTCACCGCGGTAGAGGAAGAGGACAACGTCGGCGTCTTGCTCCAACGATCCCGATTCACGCAGGTCGCTCATCATCGGACGCTTGTCTTGACGCGACTCCAACGCACGTGACAACTGGGAGAGAGCGATAACCGGGCAGGAAAGTTCGCGGGCCAGAATCTTGAGAGCGCGGCTCATCTCGGCCACTTCGACCTGGCGGTTCTCGGACTTGCCGCGGCTCGTCATGAGCTGGAGGTAGTCAATGATGATGACACCGAGGTCACCGTTCTGCTGCTTGATGCGACGAGCGCGGGAACGCACGTCCATAACGGTCAACACCGGATTGTCGTCGATGAAGATCTTCGCTGACTGCAGATAGGTAAAGGCGTCCTGGGCGCGGCTCCAGTCCGATTCGCTCAGGTCACCGGTGCGCAGCTTCGAGGAGTCGATGCGAGCGGTTGACGCCAGAATTCGTTCGGTGAGTTCCTGCTTGCTCATTTCCATCGAGAAGAAGAGGGCGGGACGCTTCACCACGGCACCCACGTGGGTCAAGATGCCCAGGGCGAAGGCCGTCTTACCCATGGACGGACGAGCGCCGACGATGGCGAGTGCGTGCGACTGCAATCCCTGGAGGATTTGGTCGAGTGAGCCGTAGCCGGTCTCGAGACCGTTGAACTGACCACGGGTTTCACCACGGAGTTCGAGGATGTTGGCCTCTTCAATCAACAATCGCTGCAGGGGAGCCACCGTGTCGACCTTGGAGTCGTCACCAATCTTGTTGATCTTGCGCTCGGCCTCGTCAATGAGGGCCACCACGTCGTCAGTGGGCTTGTAGGACTCGTCGGTGATCTCCGTCGAGACGGCAATCAGTCGGCGTTGCTGGGCCTTTTCGTGCACGAGCTGGGCGTAGTGCGCCGCGTTGTTGACCGACGGCGTATTGACGGAGAGCGACGACAAGAGGCCGAGGTCAATCGCCACCACACCCTGTTCTTGCAGCTTGGCCTGCACCGTCACGAGGTCGACGGGTTCGGCCGCGTTGGTCAGCGCCAAGATAGCCGTGAAGATCTGACCGTGGAGAGGGCGGTAGAAATCCTCGGGGGTCACCGTCTCGTAGGCCAGTGAGACCGCTTCGGGCGACAGGAGCATCGCACCAATCAGCGACTCTTCGGCCTCGAGGGCGTGCGGGGGCACGCGCATTGGCGCGGGGGCGTTTGGGCTTCGCCCGTTATCGAAATCATTCTGTGACATAAGACCTCAACGTTCGTCGATTACAGCTGTGGAGCACAAGAACAACAACGTGTGGAAATTCCTGTGGGAAAGACAGTCTCACGTCGCCGTGTGACATGAAAAAAGGCCGGGGCGTGAGCCCCGGCCTTTCTTCAGCACTACGGAAATTACTTGGCGACGACTTCGACGGTAACCGTCGCAACCACGCCGGGGAACAGGTTCGCCTGAACAGTGGCGGTACCAATTTCCTTCAGGTGCTCGTCCATCACAATGGCGTGGCGGTCGAGGGAAACACTGGTGGCGGTGCGAATGGCGTTGACGATGTCGGCCTCAGTGACCGAACCGAACAAGCGACCGTTCGCGCCGGCACGAGCGGCCACGGTGATCGTGGCCTTCTCGATAGCCTCACGCTGCGTTTCGGCGGCGGCACGCGTTGCGGCGTCGCGCAGGTCGCGCGCCTTCCGCATCGAGGCAGCCTGCTGCTCCATGGCGGGGTTGGCTTCGAGACCAACACCGTTGGGCAGAAGGAAGTTACGGAAGTAACCCTTCTTGACGTCGACGATGTCGCCGCGACGGCCAACACCCTTTACATCGTTACGGAGTAGAACTTTCATTCGCCGGCCTCCTCAACCATGACGTCCTCGTACGACGCGGCGTCAACACCGGCGTCTTCGACAATCTCTTCGTTCTCGGCGCTCGCGACAGCGTCACGGTCGGGGCGTGGGCCACGTCCGCGGTCGTCACGACCACCACGGCCACCGGAGCGACGCTCCGTGACGGTGCGCTGCGTGTAGGGCAACAGGGCCAACTCGCGAGCGGTCTTGATCGAGTCGGTGACGTCACGCTGGTGCTGCTGGCAGTTGCCGGACACCTTGCGGCCACGGATTTTGCCGCGGTCGGAGATGTACTTGCGCAGCTGGGCCAAGTCCTTGTAGTCAACCGAACCGACGCCGTGCTGACAGAAGGAACAAGCCTTCTTCTTCAGACCGCGACGGTTCTCCATCTTTGGTGCCCTCTTGGGCAGGGTGGGCATATTCTTACGGGGCATTAGAAGGGCTCCTCGTCGTAGGTGTATTGAGGTGTTGCGGGTGCTGCGGATGGTTGGTAGCTAGAGCCACCGTTGCTGGGGTAGCTTGCGCCACCGTCAGCACGTGGGGTGCGGGTCACGGCAGCGGTCGCCCAGCGCAGTGACGGAGCAATCTCGTCGGCAACGATTTCGAAGGCGCTGCGCTTGTTGCCGTCCTTGTCTTCGTAGGAGCGCTGCTCCATACGACCGGTGACGACAACGCGTGAACCCTTCTGCAGCGAGTTCGCGCAGTTTTCGGCCAGCGAGCCGTAGGCCTGGATGTCGAAGTACGACGTCTGTTCCTGCTGCTCGTTCGTCTGACGATTCGTCCACTTGCGACTCACCGCAACTGCGAGACGCAGTGCAGCCTGTCCGCTGTTGAGAAACTTCAGTTCGGGATCGCGGGTGATGTTCCCAACGATCGTGATGGTGTTTTCGGCCATGCTCTCTCCTTTGGTGTCGAGCGTCCGAGACTACGCCTCAGCCGTGACACGGCTGGACTTCGCTCGTTCGTTGCGACGAAGGACCTTGAAGCGAAGGACTTCGTCCGACAACGTCAAGATGCGGTCGAGCTCATCAACCGTGATGGGCTCACCAGCAAACTCAACGAGAACGTAGTAGCCCTCTTTGCGCTTCTTGATTTCGTACGCCAAGGGACGCTTGCCCCAACGGTCGATGTTTCCGGGAGTTCCACCATTGTTGCGAATGGTGTCAAGAGCACGGTCGAGTGCAACCTGGATGGACTGCGCGTCGACAGTGGTGTCGAACACAATCATTGATTCATAAGGCCTCATGGCCACTTTCCTTTCCCTCTGGTCCGACGAATCGGGCTCTGCGGAAGACAGAGCAGGGTGA
>DAIPLC010000153.1:0-3099 GCA_036769405.1 Acidimicrobiales bacterium | reverse complement strand
ACGTGGCGGTCGACTGCACTGAGTGGCCGTCAGGGCAATGTGCTCGACGACGTGCGCGCTGCTCTCGATGACGATGTCAATACCCCCGCGGCACTCGCCGCCGTTGATGCCGCGGCCCACGCTGGCTTCAACGTTGCCCCAGCAGCGAGCCTGCTGGGTATTACGCTGTAAGCGACGAAAGGCCCCCATGTCGGTTATTGAAGTTCTCCTCCCAGACGGCAGTGTTCGGACACTTGATGAAGGCGCCAGCGCCCTCGATTTGGCCGCTCAGATTGGCGCCCGACTCGCGAAGGACGCCCTAGCGGCCACCGTGAATGGCGACCTCACGGACTTGACCAAACCTCTGCCGCCTGGTGCCACGGTCTCTATCGTCACGCCAGCCTCCGATCTTGGTCGAGAGGTGCTTCGTCACTCCACCGCTCACGTTCTCGCGCAAGCCGTAACGCGGTTGTGGCCGGGGGCTCATTACGCCATCGGGCCGGCAATCCGCGACGGGTTCTACTACGACTTCTCCTTGCCGAACGGTGCTCGCTTCAGCGACGACGACCTGGGTCGCATCGAAGAGGAAATGCGCACCATCGTCAGTGAGAATCAGCCCTTCGTGCGCGAAGAGTTTTCGTACGACGATGGCCTCGCCCTCTTCGCCGATCAGCCCTTCAAGGTTGAGATCATCACCGGTGTTCGTGATGGTGCCACCCCGGAAGACGCAACTGAGGTGTCCGGGTCTGTCGTGTCGACGTACTCCAACAGCCCTGCCTTCAAGGACCTTTGCCGTGGACCACACGTACCGTCAACGGCCCGACTAGGCCACTTCAAACTGATGCGTGTCGCCGGTGCGTATTGGCGTGGTGACGAAAAGCGTCCGCAGCTGCAGCGCATCTACGGCACGGCGTGGGAGTCGAAGGACGCGCTCGCCGCCCACCTCACCCAACTCGAAGAGGCCGAAAAGCGCGACCATCGCCGACTCGGACAGGAACTCGACCTCTTCTCATTCCCTTCCGAACTCGGACCGGGCTTGGCCGTGTTTCATCCCAAGGGTGGCCCCATGCGTCGCGTGATGGAGGAGTATTCGCGCTCACGCCACGTTGCGGCCGGCTACGAATTCGTGAACTCACCACACATCACGAAGGCTGAACTGTTCGAGACGTCGGGTCACCTGCAGTGGTTCGCCGACGGCATGTACCCGCCAATGGACCTCGACGACGGGCAGCAGTACTACCTGAAGCCAATGAACTGTCCGTTCCACGTGCTGATATTCAAGGCTCGCCAGCGTAGCTATCGCGAACTGCCGCTGCGCATGTTTGAGTTCGGCACGGTCTACCGCTACGAGAAGTCTGGTGCCGTCCATGGTCTCACCCGTGTCCGCGGCTTGACCCAGGACGACGCGCACATTTTTTGCACCCGAGAGCAGATGCGCGACGAACTGGTCAGCCTTTTGACCTTCGTACTTGATCTACTGCGTGACTTCGGTCTGAACGAGTTCTACTTGGAACTCTCGACTCGACCAGCCGGTAAGGCCGTTGGCACCGACGAAGAGTGGAACGAGGCCGAGGCGACTCTTGCTGAAGTGGCCACGAACGCTGGACTCGAGCTCGTCATGGACCACGGTGGCGGTGCCTTCTATGGCCCCAAAATCTCCGTGCAGGCAAAGGACGCGATTGGCCGCACCCACCAGCTTTCAACGATTCAGCTCGACTTCCAGTTGCCACAGCGTTTTGACACGAGCTACATCGCTAACGACAACGCTCGCCACCGTCCCATCATGATTCACCGCGCCCTTTTCGGCTCAGTGGAGCGGTTTATGGCGCTCCTCATCGAGCACTACGCCGGCAATCTGCCGACGTGGATGAGCCCAGAGCAAGTCCGGGTCCTCGGCGTGCGTGACGATCACGACGCCTACGCCTACGCCATTGCCGATGCACTCAAGGCCGATGGTGTGCGCGTGGTGGTCGAGGCCGCCAATGAGCCACTCGGCGCTCGGATCCGGCGCGCCAAAATGGAAAAGGTTCCCTACATCCTCGTGGTCGGTGATGACGACGTTGCCAGCGGCACGCTCGGCATCAATGCCCGTGGGGCCAACGACCCCGAGCGTGGGGTTACGTTGGAGGAGTTCCGCCGTCGTCTCAACGAGGAAATAGCGAACCACGGTTCGCCGGAACTCACTCGTGGCGCTTGATCGTTTCGCCGCATCGTGGCGGGAGGCGTACGTTACGAGTTCCGAAGCGGCGGACAATGCCCGTCATGATGTGGCCTGCGTTTTCTGTCGTCTCGTGGCGATGGGCGTGTCCGAAGAGTCCGGTGTGGTTTGGATGGATGAGGACAGTTTCATAATTCTCAATGCCTTTCCCTACGGTTCCGGGCATTTGCTCACCCTGCCAAAGCGCCACGTCAGCTCACTCACCGACCTTTCTACGAAGGAATATCTCAATGTGGCGCTCGCGCAGCGGCGCATGATTGCCGCACTCGGGCTGGCCTACGGTGCCGATGGCATGAACGTGGGCATGAATCTAGGGCAAGCCGCCGGCGCGGGAATCCCCAAGCACGTGCACATCCACGCACTGCCTCGTTGGAATGGCGACACCAATTTCATGACGACGATTGGCGAGACGCGCGTGCTCCCCGAGTCGCTTGAATCAACCTGGCGAAAGGTCGTTGCCGCCCTCTCAACCCTCGCCGCCGACCCGTCACTAGACTGAACCTCGAAAGAGGGGCACGATGTTCGACGGCAAATTTCGCACCTCGGTGGATGGGGTAACCGCACCCATTGGGAAAAACCTCGACCGTGTTGGATTCTCGGCTGACGCTCTCACCTTCTCCGGACTTCTCTTTTCAATTGCCGCTGGTTGGGCGATCGCCGAAGACTACTTCTGGTGGGCTATTGCTCTCATCGCCATTGCGGGCCTCCACGATCTCATGGATGGTGCGGTGGCCAAGGCGTCGGCGAGCGCGAGTCAACGCGGCAGTTTCTTCGATTCGGTTGTCGACCGCGTGTCCGACGCCGCCATGCTCGCCGGTACGACGTACTGGCTCATTCATCACCACCCCGGTAACTGGGTCCTGTTGCCTTTTGGTCTGGTGACAACGTTCCTGCTCATCTCC